>JBHENV010000300.1:0-7361 GCA_046261895.1 Candidatus Limnocylindria bacterium | reverse complement strand
GGCTCGAACGGCGCTGTGCCAGGTAGTCAGGTGCGGGCTGGCCAGATGAGAGAGGCGCGATCATCGACCTGGTGATCCCATTGCTCGAGGCTGCCGTCGAGGCGTCGCTCGACGAGCGCGTGGACGTGGCGACCGGGCTCGTGGAGGGTCGCGAGGGCATCGGCGTAGCCGCCGGCGAGCCGAGGCGGGAGCCAGCTTCGACCCGCAGGGCGAGGCATCCTCCGTCCTCATCTCGCCCGGGACCGCTCCCTCAGCCGGATGACGGGAATCTGCCGATCCGTCTTCGACAGGTAGCGCGGGTACTCGGGTGCCTCGACCTCCAGCCGCTTCCACGCGGCATCCAGCTCGGCGCCGACCAGCGTCTCCGCCTCGACCTCGACGCGCCGGCCGCCGAAGAACTCGATCGTGGCGCGTGGCTCCTTCGCGAGGTTGTGGAGCCAGGCCGGGTTCGCCTTTGCGCCGATCGCCGAGGCAATCACCAGCCACGCCGACGGGCCGTCCTCGAGGAAGCCGAGCATGGCGTACCGGAGCTTCCCAGTCTTCCCGCCACGAGTCTCGAGGAGCAGCGTGGGAATGCCGCCCGAGGTCGTGTTCGGGCGCCGCCGGAACATCCCCGGCACGAAGCGACTGAACAGGCGAGTGATGAAGCGCGGGAACGGGACCCCACGGGTCCCCTTGGGCGGGACGGTGACGGACATGCCCAGCGAGGCTAGCACGCAGGAAAGGCCGATCGTCCGGTGCAAGCCTAAACATGGTCGGGCGGCTTGATCTTCGCATCGCAGACGTTATGTGTCCGATGCTCTATTTCTACAGCGACCAGGAAGGCTCGACGTACCCGGTCGTCCCAAGCCACACCCGGGTGATCCAGATCCGCGGTTCAGACCACGTCGGCGTGCTCGAGGCATCGACACGGCGGAGAGCCGTGGCAGGCAGAGGCCTGCATGACGGTGTTCGCTCCGTTCGAGGCGGCAACCGCGTACTTCGGGCAGCGCCCAGCAGTGGATGCGTAACTTCCGCGTGGCCGACCTCGATGCGATGCTGGAGCAGCTTGCGCGGCGGGTGTGCCGGTCGACGAGAAGGTCGAGGTGATGAACGGCATCGGTCGATTCGGGTGGGCGACCGATCCGGAGGGCTATCGCTTCGAGCTATGGGAACCGGCAAGCTAGCTCCCCGAGAGATCCCGGTCATCCATCTCTACAGGCTTGATCCACGACGTGGTGGGCGGTGGGCCGGACAGGAACTGGATCGTCCAGCTCCCGGGAGGGACCGCATCATGAGGTCGGCCCTAGGGGACGAGTCCCCCTCGCCGGGACGGAAGCTGAGGACGGTGCTGAGCCCTGCGAAGCCGAGGCGGTTGAGCTCGTCGTGCTGCGGCCGTGGGCCACCAAGCCTGTGTTCGTGTTCCTCGCGGATCGCCGTTGCCACCGCGCCGGCCAGCAACGCACCGCCGGCGTTGAATGCATCGAGGCGCTCGAGAACGGGCTCCAGATCCTCCCAGCGCTCGAGGATCGTCAGCGCGGCGGCCGGCATGAGGTCGCACACGTCAAGAACGCGCGCCCGGTCGCGCAACGGGATGCCGGGCTGATAGGCCTTGAGCCCTTCCGTGAGGGCGGCCTCGTCGCCCGTCATCACCTTCGGCACCATCACGGAACTCGCCTGCATCGGTCCTGAGGCAGGCACCATGCGGAGCACCTGCTCGTCGATGTCAGCCGGACTTGGGCGACCGGCGAGGATCTCGGCGATGGCGTGATATCCCATGGCGACCGAGCCGAGCAAGCAGAAGGTGGAGTCCCGGTTGGCGGCAACCAGGGCACGGATGTCGTCGCCCAGGCGTATGACGTCGTCGAACTCGCCTCGGCAGAGGCTCACGAGTGCCGCCAACCCATAACCGTGCTGCTTGGTGTGCGCACTTCGTTGCGTCGCCTCAGCCATGAGCTTGTCGGCCAGCCGGGCGGCATGGGCGGCGTCGCCGGCATTGAGAACCGCGACGGCGTACCACAGCATCGCCTCCGGCTCGCTGATGACCGCACCTCGGGCAACCAGGTCCTCGAACATCTGGTACAGCTCCACCGCCCGACCGATGCGGCCGTTCACCATGTAGAGCTGCGCCAGGCGCTGGATCGCATCGGCGAAGTCCTCAGGCTCCCGTCGCAGCATGACCTCGACCTCCTCGATCCCGGTCAGCTGTTCCGTAAACGCCCCCCGGCCAAGGATCATCTGGGCAAGCGCGGCGTCGTCGCCTTGAGTCCGGGCGGCGGCCTCCCCCTCTGCGAGCATGGCGAGGACGTCGACCTCCGACGGCATGCCCTGGAAGTAGCCCCAGTTCCACGTCGCGATGGCGAGCGGCGCGACGTACTGAGCGGCGGGGACGTCCGCCCCGGACTCCCTGAGGACCTCGATTGCGCGCAACGCGTGCTCCCAGGCCTCGTCCCCACGAGCAAGCTTCGCGTACGCCTCACCGATGCGCCTTTCGGCCTCGGCAGTCGCGGCCGGCTCATCTGCGAGGACCAGCGCCCGTTCGTATGCCGTCACCGCCTCCTCGTACACGTTGCGATCGGCAAGACGGCGGCCGGCGGCCAGGTGAGCGTGAAACGCCAGGCGGCGCATCGCGGCGAGCCGTGCGGCGTCCTCCCACACCCACGCCGCATCGGACGGACCGAGCGCCTCCCACCAGTGGTGTGCCTGTGCCGCGACATCGGCCGGGTCGACACCCTCCGAGGCGTAGCGGGCGTGGAGCGCCATCCGGTCTGGAACCGGAAGCCGACCGTAGGCAACGTCCCGGACGAGGGCGTGATGGAAGCGGTACTGCGAGCCGGCGGGGCCGACGAAGCCCAGGTGCATCATTCGGCCCAACGCGGCCGCCACCGAGGCCGGATCGGTCCCGGCAAGCAGCGCGGCGTCGTGGATCTCGAAGGTTTCTCCAACAATGCTGACTCGCTGCAGAAGGTTGCGCTCCGAAGGGCCGAGCTCGTCCAGGCGCGCGGCGATGGCGGCCTGAATCGTCAAAGGCATGCTCTCGGCGCTGGTGCCGGCTCGCGCCAGCTCGATGATGAACAGCGGATTACCCGCGGCCCGCCCGGCCGAACCCGCGTCTGCGTCACCGGCGAGGCGCGCCAGCCGCGTCGCTGCATCGGGACCAAGCGGCTGCAGCTCGACCTGGATCCGATCCGGGCGATTCCGGAGCGAGGGGTGGCCCTGGACTTCGGGTCGTGCCGTCGCAATGACGAGGACGGGTGCCCTGACGTCCGTGGTCGCCAGGTCGATCTCGCGCAGCAGCACCGAATCAGCCCAGTGGATGTCCTCGATCCGCACGGCGAGCAGGTCGTCGCCGGCGAGGGCGGCGAGGTAGCGGCGCCACGCGCTGGCGATAACGTCACGCTGCTCGAGCTGGGGCAGCGCCAGGATCCGCTCGTCGGGCGCCACGCCCGCACCGTGGCAGACCGCCGAACTGACCTCGTCGGCATCGGGTGCCCCGAGCAGTGCGTTCAGGCGGTCCCGGACCGCGTCTACGGTAGGTTCCGGAACGTCGGCGGCGAGGAGCTGAAGCAAGGGCGTGTTGCTGCCCGCCTCCGTCCCCGGCCGGCACCGGGCCTCGATCACTCTGGGAGGCGCCGCATGCCTGATCGCCTCCGCCGCCAGCCGGCTCTTTCCCTGGCCCGGCGGGCCGATGATGATGGCGAGCGTGGCCGTGCCATCTCGTGCTCGGCGCGTCGCAGCCTCGAGCGCCCCCATCTCGGCTTCGCGCCCCACGAACGGCACCTCGACCGGATCCTGTGCGAGGACCTCGATCAGGCGCCACGTGTCCACCGCGCCGATGCCCTTCAGGCTGAGCGTCTCACCCTGATCGAACCGACCGCGCGCGGCTGCCACGGCGTGGCATCCCGGTCCGACGAGGGTTTCGCCCGGTTCCGCGTGCTGCTGTAGCCGCGCGGCAGTGTTGACGCACGCCCCGACCGCGATTCGCTGCCGGTCGTCGATTGCGTCCAGATCGACCAGTGCTTCGCCGGTCTCGACCCCGATCCGAACGGCGACCCCGTCCGCACCGCCGGCCTCGTCGGCCCACGCTCGGGCGCAGCGATCGGCCGCAAGAAGCGCTCGCACCGCGTCATCGGCACGCGCCGTCCGCGCACCGAAGATGGCGCAGATGGCGTCGCCGATGTACTTCTCGACGACCCCGCCCTCCGCGGCAACGATCGAGCTGAGCCGATCGAAGGCATCGCCAAGTAGACGCTCAGCCTGCTCCGGCGCGAGGCGCAACGTCGTCTCCGTCGATCCAACGATATCGACGAAGAGGCAGGTGACGAGGCGCCGCTCTCGGTGACCGTCCACGGCGTCAAGCATTGTCGTCGCTCAGCGTGCCGATGCCTAGCCATCGAGCAGTCGCCGTGCGGGCCCCGCTGTCACCCAACATCGAGGCGCGAGGCCGCTCCGCGTTGTCGGCCGCCGGCAACCACGGCCAGTTCATCTTCGTGTCGCCGTCGGCGTGCTCGAGGCAACGGATATCGTCATCCCCACCGCTCGCGCGTTTCTCGTGCGGCGCTGGTGCATGCCGCCCACCCTGGTCATCTAGCTGACCGTTCGTCAGCGTTGCGGCGAAGGCGCCGATGTACACGCCAGACAGCACGACCGCGCCGCCGACGAGCATGAGCGGGGTGATGACCTCGCCGGTCAGCACGGCTGAGAACGGGATGGTGGCGAGGGGAATGAGAAGGAACTGGAACGAGACGGCCGAGGCGGTCCAGCGCCGAACGACGAAGATGAAGAGCCAGAAGACCGCGACGGACCCCGCCAGCACCAGGTAGGCGACCGCGGCCCACGTGTCCGCCTGCCGCGGGAGGACCCAATCCTCGCCGGCGAGGAGCGAGATCGGGACGAGCAGCGCCACGCCGGCAAGCATACCGACCGCGTTCGTGGCGATCGGATGTGCGCCAGGCGTCATCTTCGCGACGACACCCGCCTCGGCCAGCAGCAGCGCGGCCACGCTGGCAAGCGCGAGGCCTTCGAGGGGATGTCGAGGGCGATCCGATCCGCCGCCAGGATCGCTACGCCGACGAGAGCAATGAGCGAGCCGATGAAGCCGCGTGGCTGGAACTTCTCCAGGCCGTGGAACGGGACGAGGATGAGCGTGAGCAGCGGCACCAGTCCGAGCAGTAGCTGACCTGCTCCGGCGCCCGTCATCGGGAAGGCGACGAACGCGATGCCGAAAGCCGCCCCGAACCCCAGGAGGCCATAGAGGACGGCTCCCACCAATGCCAGGCCCCGAGGAATCGGCACCCTCACGGCCAGCATCAGGGCCGCGAAGATGATCCCCGCGGCGGCGAACCGCATGGCGGCGCCCCAGAATGCGTCGAGCTCGTCGCCGATGATGGTGATGCCCACGCCGTTCCCACCGGCCAGGACGATGAGGATCACGAACGCGACGAGCGTAAGCGTGGCGGGCCGCTCCGCATCGGACATGCGCGCCATGCTACCGGTCGATCCGTGTCATCGACCGATGGCGGGCGAGACGGTCCGATCGGCGGGGTCCGGCCGGCGATCCAGTTTGCCTAGGGCGCCTCGCGGTATGGAGCTCGCCAGTCGGGCGCCTCGAAGTCAGGCGCGAAGTACGACCGCGAGCGGCGGATCCGCCCGTCCCGGAGCTCGAAGAGGTTGATGGCCCACCAGTAGCTGCCGTCCGGATACCGGATCCGTATGACGGCAGTGCCCTTCAACCCGCTTCCCTCGACGCGGATCACGGTGTACGACGGCGTCAGCGCGAACGTCTCATCGCCGATGACTTCCGCCAGCTCTGACGTCCCAGGACCCATTTCCGGGTAATTCTCGAACTGGGCGCGGATGTTTGTCAGCCCTCGAAACATTTCGCGCGACTGTGGATATTCCATGACGGCGTCCTCATGGAAGACCTCCGGGAACCGGTCCCAGTCCTTGCTGGTGATGATCTCGGACATGGTTTTCATGGCCCGCTCATGCTCACCCTGGCTCACGGCTTCGCCCTCGCGACCGATTCGCTGGCTGCCGCACCGCTCTTGTCGCCGTCGCCGGCCTGGACCTCCATGGCCCGCCTCTCGGCTGCCGTGAAGGCGCATGATCGCAGCGTCGCCAGGGCGCGGTCGTGCGCGTTGGCAAAAGTGCCGAGGGCCGCTCGGCGGACCTCCGCCGGCAGGTCATCCCGTGACGCGAGCTGGCGGTAGCCGGCGTGGGTCATGTACGCGTCCACTACGGCCCGCAGCTCAGAGGCCGCGAGCAGGGTCGCGAGCTCGGGGAGAAGGCGCTCGAACGAGGAGCGGTCGAGGTCGGCGAACAGTCCGTGCTCGCGCGCGACGGAAACCGTGGACCGATTCACGTCGAGCTCGAAGTACACGGCCTTCGCGGCGTTTCGCGCCTGGCGCATGAACTGGCGGCGCTGGATGTAGATCCCGACGACAAGCCAGCCCATGACGCCCACGAAGGAACCGATGACACCCGGGAGAATGTCGCGCAGGTCCATAGGTCGCAGTATTGTCGTCGGTCGTCTTCCGGGCAATGCGAGGACGCCCGCGGCGTTGCACGAACGCTCCTGTTGCCCCGGCGCAGATGCGCGTGGGGGCCGATCATGTGGCTGAGGCGCGTCCGCTGCGCGAAACGCACCGACTGACAGCAGGTCGGGGGCGGTGGTGAGGCTCATCGCACCGCCGATGAGGTCTGCCCCGGGGACGAGTCCCCCCGAGAACGGCTTCCTAGGCGGGCTGGCAGATCGCCGCGCTGAGGCCGAAGAGCTATCTGCGCTGACCAGGTGAGGGTGCTCCATACGTGGAGCATCGCAACGGATCTTGACAGCTTGGCGGTGGCGATATCGATCGGCGAGAACACCAGGGATTTCCCGGATGAGGCACGTGGCATGCAGTGCGCGCACCGGCGCGCCGCCGGCGCGCGCGAACTGCATCACGTCATGGAGGGTACCCATGCGCCGATTGGCCCTGCTCCTCACCAGCATCGCGATGGTAGGGGCACTCGCCATCACCGCCTCCCCAGCTCGAGCGATCACCGGAAACTACGTCGACGACTTCGAGCATCCGTTCGTCGGCCTCATCGCCTTCTATGTCGAGGACGACGGCGACGAGACCGACCTGGACGACGACCCCGACTTCAGCCACCGGTGCTCCGGCTCCCTGCTGTCGCCAACCGTGTTCCTGACCGCGGGCCATTGCACGGACGAGACCGACGGCGACCTCGTCGGCTTTCGCATCTGGTTCCAGCAGGACGCCGGTGCCAACTACGATCCGGCGACGCAGCTCGACCTCGTGAGCGGCTATCCCGAGTACTGCGCCGAGGGGACGCTCGGCGTGACCTGCGCGACCGGGACCGAGATGCACAACATGGGA
>JBHENV010000299.1:0-6168 GCA_046261895.1 Candidatus Limnocylindria bacterium | reverse complement strand
CGCTGGCCATTGGACTCGGACTGGCCGCGGCGCTGGTCGTCAGGGCGCCGTTCCGCGGACGCACCCTGGTCCGCGCGTCGATGCTCCTGCCGTATGTCTCGCCAGTCGTGGCTGTGGCGTTCGTGTGGTCGGTCATGCTCGACCCGAACCTCGGGATCGTGAACGGTATCGGTGAAGAGGCGTTCGGATGGCAGAGCCCGATCCCATTCCTCAGCCAGCGCTCGACTGACGTCACCATCTTCGGCCTGTCCCTCGGCTTTCCGACTGCGCTCGTCAGCGTCATCGGCTTCCAGGCGTGGCGGTACTTCCCGTTCGCGTTCCTCTTCATCCTGGCCCGTCTCCAGGCCGTGCCGGCCGACCTGGACGAGGCCGGGAAGGTGGACGGCGCCTCGCCACTCCAGCGCTTCAGGTACATCCTGCTGCCACAGCTGTCGGGCGTCATCGCCCTCCTCGCCGTCCTCCGCTTCATCTGGACCTTCAACGAGTTCGACGACATCTACCTGCTGACCGGCGGGGCCGCCGGCACGGAGGTCGTTTCGGTCGGGGTCTATAACAGACTCACCGGCCGCGGCGACATCGGTGCCGCCGCCTCTCTGTCACTCGTCCTGGCCGTCCTACTGGCGATCTTCCTGTTCCTCTACTTCCGGTACTTCGCGAGAAAGTCTGAGACGGAACTGTGACGAAGGCAGCCGAGCTCGGAACGGCCATGAAGTCGGCAGTGCGTGAGACCCGCCGACAGCGATGGACTCGCGAGACCGTGGAAACAAGGGTCATCACCGTCCTGAAGTGGGTCGGCGTCGTCTTCTTCGTCAGCGTCACCGTCTTCCCGTTCCTCTACATGATCCTCCTCTCCGTGCGGCCCATCGCAGACCTGGCGCTCGAGCCGGCAACGCTGTTCGTTCCGCTCGATCGGCTTACCTTCGATACCTACGGGGAGGTGCTGCGGAGCGTGGAGGATGGCGGACAGGGTTTCCTGAGCTTCCTCGGAAACAGCTTCATCATCGCTACCGTCGCCGTCGTTGCTTCGCTGCTGCTCGCCATTCCCGGCGCATATGCCATCAGCCGACTCGAGTTCTTCGGACGCCGCCAGGTGAACTTCGTGTTCCTTGCGGTCTACCTGTTCCCGGCCATCCTCTTGGCGATCCCGCTCTTCGTCTTCTTCACCCGCATCGGGCTCCGCGGCTCCCTCCTGGGCCTGATGATCGTGTATGCATCGCAAACGGTGCCGGTCACCATCCACATGCTGCGCAGCTACTTCAACTCGATCCCTGAAAGCCTGGAGGAATCCGCGATCCTCGAAGGGTGCAACCGGTTCCAGGTGATGCGGCATATCAGTATTCCGCTCGCGATGCCCGCCATCATGTCGACGGGGCTGTTCGTCTTCATGATCGCCTGGAACGAGTTTCTGTTCGCGCTCCTCTTCCTCGCGGACCGGCGCGAGAGCTGGACCGTCTCGCTCGGCATCTCGCAGCTGGCGAGCAGCACAGTCGAGGTCCCAACGACGGTGATCATGGCCGGGGCAGTGATCCTGACCGTGCCAATCATCGTCCTGTTCTTCTTCACCGAGCGGCTGCTGGTCGAAGGGCTCACGGCGGGTGCCGAGAAGGGCTGACGACCCGATGCTCAGCGACAGACAGTCCGCGAGCCTGGCCGGCATCGCGCTGGACGCCTGAGGCCGGTTGCCCGCGATGCACGATGCGCACGACCTGCGGGATCTGCTTCCGTACGAGCTCGCGCAGCGTCGCTCGGCAGGCTTCGCCATCGAGTCAGTGACCGGCGACGCCGAGCGAGCCCTGCAAGCCGCGACCGGCCCGAACGATCCGAGCCTGCTTGCACTACTCGAGCGCCTGGAAGGGAGCAGCCGGGTCGCTGACTGGCCATTTGTGGAGGTGGATGACGCAAGGGACTTCATCTCGATGCTCGACGGCCATCGGCTCAGTCGGCCGGTGCCATCATCAGAGGAGCTGCATGATCGGGTGCTGGGAGCCTGGCTCGGCCGGTGCGCGGGCTGCCTGCTCGGCAAGCCGGTCGAGGGGTGGACCGCGGATCAGATTCGCCGATACCTTGACGGGGCCTGTGCGTGGCCGCTGAGCGGGTACATTCCACGGGCGGCCCCCTATCCGGCGGACGCTCCGCCCATGACGCCGTCCTGGGTCGAGGCGACGCACGGCGCCATCGACGGCATGGCACGCGATGACGATCTCGACTACACGGTCTTGGGCCTGCTCCTTCTGGAGCGAACGGCCGGCGACCCAACCGCCGACGACGTGGCTGCCCAGTGGCTGGCGCGCCTGCCGGCCGGACAGACCTATACTGCCGAGCGCGCCGCCTATCGCAACCTGCTGCTCGGCTTCGGACCTCCGCTGTCAGCCACCCACCGCAACCCGTACCGGGAATGGATCGGCGCGCTGATCCGCGTCGACGCATACGCCTACACATCGCCGGGGGACCCGGTCCGCGCCGCCGAGCTGGCGGCGCGAGATGCCTCGGTGTCGCACGTGGGCAGCGGCATCGCCGCGGCGATGTGGGCCGCTGCCGTGATCAGCCTCGCGCTCGTCGGTGTGCCGTCGTCGGAGTCGGTACCGTCCGCCCTGGAGCTTGTGCCGGACGGAACACGGCTCCACGCCGCGCTGCGCCAGGTGGTCGACCTGCACCGGGGCGGGAGCGAGTGGGAGGAGTCGCTCCGCCGAATCATGGCTGCCAACGCCCAGTACAACTGGGTCCACGCGATCCCGAACGCGGCCCTCATCGCGGCAAGCCTGCTGTGGGGAGGCGGGGATTTCGAGCGCTCTGTGACGTACGTCGTCAGCGCCGGCCACGACACAGATTCGAACGGCGCTACCGTCGGATCGGCTGCGGGCGCGCTGCTGGGCTCGACTCGGCTGCCTGTCAGCTGGATCGAACCACTGCACGACACCCTGCGCACCTCAGTGGCCGGACTGGGTGCCGTGCGAATCTCCGAGCTTGCCGAGCGGACGGTCCAGATCGCGAATCGGCACCGATCTCTCGCAACCGCAGCACAGCCTGAAACGTGACGCCGCGCAGGCGCGAAGTGGAGTAAATCATGCTCACCCAGCCAGACGTGATCGACGGCACCCGCTACGTCGACTTCCGCTACGCGCCACCCGAACGCTGGACGCTGATCTGTCGACCGGGCGACCGGCACAAGACTCTGGTGAACGAGGCGGGCGCGCTCCTCTACGACTATGCCCCGTTGATCCCTCGGCGTTTGGATGGCCCTCCGGTGGACCGTTTCCGACGGATCGTACGCTTTGGGATCGCGTCGAACGAGGTACCACTCGAGGTCGAACAGTTCACCGACGACCCGCATGTCCCGATCGTGACGTCGATCCTGAGGTACCAGCGGTGCGACCTTGTGTTGCGCGCCTGCGGCCACCTCGACCCTGTCGGTCGGCGGGTCGATGTCGTTCGCTGGCGGCTCTCCGCGACGGGTGATGCTTCGGACCTCCTTGCCGCGGTTCGGGTCGAGGTTCTCGGCGATGACGGCCCATTTGGACTGCCGCGATTCGAGCCCGGTTCGCGGATCATGCCGCTTGATCCCACCGGTCGGTCAACCGCCACGGAGCCGGCACTCATTGCTGACGTGGTGCTCTACCCGACGCCCGCTGCGGACCTCGGCACCGGATCGGCGGTGCGGACGGCGTACGGCCTGCTGCGCCGCGGGAGCCCCGGCGCGGAGGGCTCCATCGCCGTCGTCCTCGAAGGCCGGCCGTTCGACGGGGACGCCCTCGCTTCTGACTGGGCAGAAGAAGCCTTGGATTCCGAACGTCGGTTCTGGGCCGGGTTTCCCCTCAGCACCATTGAGCTGCGCGTGCCCGATCGAGGCGTCATGGATCTCCTGACGGCGTCGGCTCGAAGCATCGCGCAGGCGCGCATGACTCGCGACGGCTTGACCGAGTTCCAGGTCGGCGCCGCGATCTACCGAGGCTCCTGGATGCTTGACGGCCTCTTCCTCATGGAGGCGGCACAGTTCCTCGGGCTGGAAGGCCAGTCTGGGGAAGCGCTCGAGGCGGTCCTCCGGCGGGCTGCGGACGATGGCACCCTCGCGATCATTCCCACGCACCTCAAGGAGACGGCGGTCGGCATGGCGGCGATCATTCGCCAGCACGAGCTCTTCGACGGCAAAGCGCTGCCAACCGGGGAGTCGGAGGTAGTTCGGCGTGCCCTGCGGCGGATCGACCAGCTTCGTCTCCAGGGAGGTGAGCACGGGATGCCGCCGGCGTTCGGGGATGGTGGCCTCGACGGTGAACGATACGAGCTCACGACGCTGCTGTGGACGCTGGCGGCGCTCTCGATCGTTCGTCGCTCGGACGTCGTGCCGGATGACCTTCGGGCCGAGGCCTCAATGCTCGCCGAGAACCTCCACGTCACCTTCAGGAATCGGGCCGAGCGTGACATGCAGCCACTTGTGAGTGGCGGGGCCTACCTCCCGATGTTCGATCCTCGGAGTGTGCTTCACCACCGGATGCCTGACTTCGTTGGCGAGCCGGATCCCTGGCAGCGGGTCAATCCCGGTACGGCCACGTACGCCCTCGCTCATGCGATCTACCCCGGTGAGGTCTTCGACGCCGATGACCCGGTGGTCACCAACCTCTGCCGCCTGCTCGAAGAGATCGACGACGAGGAGGGCATTCCGGGCGATACCGGTTGGCTGCCCTACCGCGCCGTATGGACATATGCAGCCTCGTTCTACGCGCATGTCTGGCTCTACGCCGGCCGACCGGACAAGGCGATTGACTACCTGTACGCCTTCGCTAACCACGCGGCGCCGACAGGCGTCTGGCGAGAGGAGCAATCGATCGCCTCATCAGGAAATCGGCTGCGCTACGGAGACATGCCGCACAATTGGGCGTCGGCCGAGTTCGTGCGCCTGGTTCGAAACCTGCTGGTTTTCGAGCGCGGCAATGAGCTCGAACTCCTGGCCGGTATCAGGCCGAGCTGGCTTCACGCCGACGCCGAGATCGTGGTCGAACGGACGCCGACTCGGTATGGTCGCCTGTCGCTCCACGTCTCTGTCAACAGCCAGAATGAGGTCAACATCGACCTCGACGCGGATTGGGCCAAGCCACCGGAGCGGATCGTCGTTCGTCTGCCGGAGGCTGTCACAACCGCCAGCGTGGACGGTCACCCGGTCCAGCTCTTGGAGGAGGGTCTCCTTCTTCCGCGTGCCGGGCACGTGCGCGCGACCCTTGTTCTCGCCCGAGCACAGGCTGCCGTCAGGGGACACGCTGCCGTCAAGGCAGCAGTGCGTGATTGGCCCGCCTTCTCGTCGGCGTATCCATTCAAGCCGGACATTCGCGCCTACCGACAGTACCCACTCGAGTCAGATGGAGCGGCACACGACGATTACCGGGCGATCCTGGCGCCCTGGTTCCACCGCCGCCGCGTCGACGAGCTGGAGCCACGGATCCGTACGATCGCCACTACCCTCGTACGCGATCTCGCCACTGCTGGACGAGCTGAAGCCGTCAACGATCTTGCGCTGCCAATGGTAGTGCGATCACTTGGCGTGACACTTGGACGACCCCAGGATGTGGACGAGTGGTTGAGCTGGGGCGTGGAGATCAACATCGTCGATGGCCGGCGGGATGGACGAGGGACCGATGCGTATCTGTCAAGGGTGTTTGAGGAGGTCGGGCTAAAGCCTGGAGAGGACGTCTTCAGTCACATCGCGGCTTCGTCCTTCCAGGGTCGGCCGCTCACGCAGCGCGAGAGATTCGGCTTGGGGAGCATGGTGTTGGCCGCCGGCCGGGCAGCGGTCGTGAACCTGCTCTCGGGAGCGATCTGGTGGCTCGCGTCGCACCCTCGGGAACGAGCCCGGCTCGCGGACGATCCGACGCTGGTCTCGACGGCAATCGAGGAACTCCTGCGCTACCTGTCGCCAGCTCCTGAGCTGGAGAGAATGGTGACGGGCGACACCGATTGGTTCCCGACAGGGGACCAGGTCGCTATCTCCTTCGTGTCGGCGAACCACGACCCCTCTGTGTTTCCCGATCCCGAAACGGTCGATCTGGGCCGCCGCCCGAACCATCACCTGGCCTTCGGAAACGGTCCGCACACATGCTTGGGGGCCCATCTCGGCAAGCTCGAGGCTCGAGTGTTCGTGGAGGAGCTCCTCCGCACAGTGCCTCGCTTCCGGTACGACGG
>JBHENV010000298.1:0-11257 GCA_046261895.1 Candidatus Limnocylindria bacterium | reverse complement strand
GGTCAACTGTGATCCGGCTCGCGACATCGTGCTGGCTGAGGTCGAGGGCTCGCTGGTTGCCTACGCCCGTGTCTTCTGGACAGATCTCGTCGAGGGCGGCCGATCCTACGAGAACTTCGGCTTCGTGCACCCCGACTGGCGACGCCGGGGAATCGGCAGCGCGATGCTCCGACACAACGAGGATCGACTGCGGCAGATCGCGGCCGAGCATGCCGGGGTGGCGCCGACTTGGTTCGGATCAGAGGGTCCTGACACAGATGCCGGCAACGCCGCGCTGCTGATCGGCAACGGATACGAGCCGGTCCGCTTTTTCTACGACATGGTCGCTCGGACCCTCGACGGGATCGATGCGTACCCAATGCCCGACGGCATCGAGCTGCGACCGGTGACGCGCGAGCAGTACCGCACAATCTGGCTCGGGGCCGCGGAAGCGTTTCGCGATCACTGGGGTGAGACCGAGTGGGCCGAGGCGGACTGGGAGCGCTTCATCGCCGATCCCGACAACCAGGACCCGCAGCACTGGCGGATCGGCTGGGACGCTGACGAGGTCGCCGGCGTGGTGATCACCACGGTGCCGGTCGAAGAGAACGAGCAGCACGGCCGTCGCCGCGTCTACGTCGCGTCCGTGGCGGTGCGGCGGCCGTGGCGGCGCCGCGGGCTGGCCCGTGCGCTGCTCTCGAGCTCGTTGGTGGGCGCGCGGGAGGCCGGCTTTACGTCGGCCAGCCTTGGCGTCGACACAGACAGCCCGACCGGTGCCAACACCCTGTACGAGTCCCTCGGGTTCACACCGGAGAAGACCTTCACCTCGTATCGCAAGCCCCTGTAGCATCGGCTGATGACCACGCGATCTTCGGCGGCGGTGAAGATGGACCGTTCGAACAGCCGTGCGCTGACGGCGCCCTTCGGTCGATGGGCCGAATCGGCCAGCAACCGAAGCGGTCGGTGAGTGGCCTCCGGAAACCCCGCGGCTGGGCCATGCCACCGGTCCGAGCGGTACCAGGGGGATGTGGCGGAGTCCGGATTCCTGATAACGACCGCCACCGACGCCACCGGTCGATGGCAAGGGCCCATGCGCCGGGCCACACCTTCAGGCCCCGGTCGCGAGGACCCGTTCCCGAGTTTCGTAGTAATAGTCGACGATCCGCTCGGTGACCCGGTCCCAGCTGAACTCCGGTGCGCGAGCGCGTCCCGCCTCGCCCATCTCGTGGCGCAGGTCCGGATCGCGGGCGAGCGAGTAGAGCGCCGCGGCCAGGGCACGCGGGCTGCGCGGCTCGACGAGCAATCCCTGCACGTTGCGCTCGACGACGCGCTTGAAGCCGTGGATGTCCGAGGCGACGATCGGCACGCCGGCGGCCATCGCCTCGAGCAGCACGATCCCGAACGACTCCTGGCCCGTGTTCGGCGCGCAATAGATGTCGGCGGAGGCGAAGTAGCGCACCTTCTCCTCGTCCGAGGCCCGGCCCACGAATTCCACGTCGCGGATGCCACGCAGCCCGACAAAGCGCTTGTACTCGCGCAGCTTGGGCCCGGCGCCCACCACCAGCAGCCTCGCATCCACCTTGCGCTTGCGCAGGCGGTGATAGGCCTGGAGCAGGTGGATCAGGCCCTTGCGCTCCTCGAGCCGCCCGACGAACAGGATGTTGAGGGTCCGTCCGTCGCGCAGCTCCTCGAACGGCTCGGCCTCGGTGAATCGGTCGAGGTCGACCCCATTCGGGATGATCCGATACTCGCCGGGAAAATAGGAGTTGATGAAGTGGCGCGCGGCGCCCGAGACGGCGATCCGCCCGTGCAGCAGGCCGGGCAGCCGGCCAGCGAAACGCCTTCCGATCCAGTACGACGGCGAGAAGCCTCCGAATGCGTGGAAGGTGGCAATGTTGGTCGTCTTCGATTGGTCCAGCACGGTGGGAGACAGGAACGGCACGAACGGCTCGTGAAAGTGAAGGATGTCGAAGCTGTGGGCCTCCAGCACCTCCCGTGCCTGGTGTTTGAATCGAAGGCCGAGCGTGACGCGTCCGACCGAGCCGTTGGCCGGCGCCGCCCAGCCAGTGCCGAGGCGAATGACGTGTCCCTCGCTCTCTCGCTCCCTCCCGTACTTGGACGTGATGACCCAGACGTCGTGCCCGAGGCGCCGCATCGCCTCATACGTGTATCGCACGTGCTCGTTCACGCCGCCCGGGTGCGGGTAGCCATAGGGGCTCACGATGCCGATCTTGAGCGGGCGCCGGCTGCGACCGCCGGACTCGACCGATGCCGCCGCTGTCGACGACGCGGGTTTGACCGATGTCATCGCCACTCTCCCGTCGGGCGGAGCGTATGCCGCAGATGCCGCGCCTTGGCCACCAGCTGTCGCCGATAGACGTCGACGTTGTGCACGTTCGACCAGAAGGTACCGTCCGGACGGGTCGTGCCCGTGGCGATCGCCGCACGGTAGTCGTCGGCGGAGGACCCCGGGAACCAGGTCCATGCGGTGCCGATCCCCTCGACGACGTGGGCATCCGAGTTGCCGACGGCCGGGAGCCGAAGCAGATCCGCATTGAGCCGCACCCGATCCGAGCGCCGGGCGCGCCCGGCCGCCGATGGGTTCATCAGCTCGATCGCGTCGAGGCGATGCCTCGCGTCGCCGGCTTCGTGCGCGGCAACCAGCGACCGCCTGCCGAGCGACGGCGTGAGCGGTGCCATCGGATGCGCCGCGATGGCGATGCCGCCCTGTTCGTGGATCCGCTCGAGCGTCTCATTCAGCGGCCTGAGCGCGGGGATCCGTTCCGTGATGAACAGCGCAAGCACGTGGCCGCGGCGGGTGGTGACCTCCTCGCCGACGACGAGCTCGAAGGCGTAGCTGCCGGCGGCGTGGATTTGGCGGGCGCGGAGCGCGCCGTCGATCCGCTCGTGATCGGTCACGGCGATGAGGTCGAGATCGGTGCCGTTCTCCACGTGGTCGAGCACCGCCTGGACCGATGCCGTCCCATCCGAATACAGCGTGTGCAGGTGCATGTCCGCCTTGCCGAGGCGCTGGTTGCTGCGTGGCAAGGCTCGTCTCATCGGCATCGCACCGGATTCACACCGAGGCTGCACGCGGTCATGCAAGCGGCCGCAGCGACCCCGCGAAGGCCCGTGGCACCACCATCTTCATACCCGACGCTGCGGAATGAGGGTCCCGGGTGGCGTGGCGCCCTCGCGCGCACACCGAGTGTGAATCCGGCGGAACTGCTTTGGGTCATGTGGGAAGGTCCGGCCAGAACGGCTGAAAGGCGCCCCACCACTGTTCGGGGGCGTGGGCGATGTCGTGCTCGAAGCGCGCCGCGATCTGGGTGGCGAGGGCGGCCGCGTCCGCGCGCCGGTTCCCGCTGGACGGAACCTCCAGGATCTCTCCCTCCGCCAGGAACCGGTCGGGACCGACCCGCAGGCAGCGACCCACGACGAGCGCTGCTGCGTGCGTCACGGCCAGCCGCGCCGGGCCGAGCGGCACGGTCGTGGCGTGCCCGAACATCGTCACCGGATGCCCGTCCCCGGCCAGATCCCGATCGCCGATGATGCCGACCATTCCCCCGGCGCGCAGCCTGGCGCTGAGGGCCCGACGCGCCTGGCTCAGCGGCACCAGCTCGACGCTGGCGCCGCCGCGGCGCGCGGTCAGGAAGTCGAAGAGGGCGCGCGGCTCGATCTCCTCGATGGGTGCCAGGGGATGGAGGCCGTGCGCCGCGATGTAGACGCCGAACGGCTCGAAGTTGCCGAGGTGCGAGCTGACCAGCATCCCGGGACCCGCGCGCAGCACGGTCGCGAAGGTGTCCCATTCAGGGACCAACACGATCTCGTCGATCCGCCCCGGGGGATAGTGCGGCGCCCGGAGGAGCTCCACGTAGTACCGGACGTGGTTGCGAAAAGCCGCGCGGACCAGGTCGCGGAAGCTCCGCCCGCGCGTCGGCCGACCTGTCGCCTCGCAGACGCGCGCCAGGTTAGCGGCCACGCGCCGACGGCGGTCGGGCGCAACGCGATACCAGGCATCTCCTGCCAGGTCGGCGATCGCGTATGCGACGCGCGCAGGCATGGTGCCGAAGACGCGATCGGCGATCTCGAGGGCCAGGCGCAGCATCACGCGCGGATCTGCGTCCAGTCTTCGCCGCGTCGAGCGGCGGCCAGCGCGGCACGCGCCTGGGCGCGATCTGCGGCCGTCTGGGGCCAGACCGGGCGGAACATGTACCACTGTGCGGGGTCCTCGGCGATGACGCCGCCGAGCGCATCGGCGACCGCCTGGGTGGCGCGATAGACCTCGGCCGGCTCGGTGCTGTGACAGCGGACGAGTGGCAGGGCTCCCGCCTCGAACCGATCGTTCCGAACGCGGCGGCACCACACCGGAAGGATCGGCGCACCGGTCTTGGCGGCAAGCGTCGCCGGCCCAATCGGGAAGGTAGTCGCCTCGCCGCACAGCTCGACCGGCACGTCGCCGCGCCGGTAGCCCCCATCACAGAAGAGCGCCAGGTTCCCGTTCGCGCGCAGCACCCGGAAGAGGCCGCGCAGGTTTCGCCAGCCGATGACAAAGACTCCCTGCCTGGCACGCGCGGCCGACAGGTGGTCGAACAGGCGGCCGTAGGTGGTGTCGTCGGCGACGACGTTGAGCGCCTCGCCGCTGACCTTGACCGCCGGGCCGATGAGGTCGAGCCCACCCACGTGCATCGTGCAGATGAGGAGCCCGTTTCCCTCCACCCGCGCCTCGGCGAGGACGCCCACGTTCTGGATCCCGACGAAGCCGGCCGCCGCCTCGGAGGAGAGGCTGCCGACGCGCATCATGTCGACGAGGTACTTCACGTAATTGCGGAACGCCCGGCGTGCGGCGGCCGCCACGCGCCGGTCGTCGGCGCGCAGCCGCATCGGGTGCGCCAGGTTTTCGCGGATCACGTGCCGCTTCGATCCGGCCAGGTCGTACGCCACGTTCCCGAGCGCTGCGGCGGCATGCATGACCATCCAGCGCGGAAGCGTCGAGATGATCCGCTCGGCGGCGCGGTACAGCCAGTACGCGATCAGCTCCCGCTTGCGCTCGGTCCTCGCACCGTCCAGCGATCGGCTCAGACGGCGGGCGAGCCCTTGGGCAGTCCCGGAGACATGCATCTACACGCGATTATCGGCGGAACGCATCTGCTGGTGCGCCCTGGCCGGCCACGCCGTCCTCAGAGGACCTCCGCGGCGGCGGCCTTCGCCTTCATCTTCGTGTTCGCGGCCGCGACCTTCCTCGGCTTGCGCTGCGTGAGCTTCTCGCTCCCGACCAGCGTCTCGTTGTCCTCGCCGCGGATGAAGTCCTCGACCCGGTTGTGGGCGATGTCGTCATGGAGCTGGATCGGTGGTGACTTCATGAAGTACGAGCTGGGAGCGACCAGCGTGCCGGCCAGGCCGCGGTCCAGGCCCAGCCTCGCGCATCGGATGGCATCGGTGATCACGCCGGCGGAGTTCGGTGAATCCCAGACCTCGAGCTTGAGCTCCAGGTTGAGCGGGACGTCGCCGTAGGTCGTTCCCTCCATCCGGATGTGGCACCACTTGCGATCCTTGAGCCACGGCACGTAGTCACTGGGTCCGACGTGGATGTCATCATCGGCGATCTCGTAGTCGATCATGCTCGTCACCGCGTTCGTCTTGCTAATCTTCTTCGACTCCAGGCGCTCCCGCTCGAGCATGTTCAGGAAGTCGGTGTTGCCGCCGAAGTTGAGCTGGTAGGTGCGATCGATCTTGACGCCGCGATCCATGAAGAGGCGGGTCAGGACGCGGTGGGTGATGGTCGCGCCAACCTGCGACTTGATGTCGTCGCCGATGATCGGCAGGCCGGCCTCCGCGAAACGCCGCTGCCAGTACGGCTCGCGACCGATGAAGACCGGAATCGCGTTGACGAAGGCCACGCCGGCCTGGATGGCCTGCTCCGCATACCATTTGGTTGCCTGCTCGGAGCCGACCGGCAGGTAGCTGACCATGACGTCGACCTCGCGATCCTTCAGGATCCCGACGATGTCGGCGGTCGGTCCCGGTGCCTTCTCGATGATCTCGGAGAGATACTTGCCAAGGCCGTCGTGCGTCATCCCGCGCTCCACCGGCACGTTGAGGCTCGGGACGTCGCTGAAGGTGAACGTGTTGTTGGGCTCGCTGAAGATCGCCTCCGACAGGTCCCTCCCGACCTTGTTGCGGTCGATGTCGAAGGCGGCGACGAACTCGATGTCGCGCACGTGGTAGCCGCCGAGGTTGACGTGCATCAGGCCAGGGATGAAGTCGCCGTCCTTCGCGTCGGCGTAGTGGTATCGACCCTGGACCAGGCTGCTCGCGCAGTTTCCGACGCCCACGATGGCGACCCGGACCGTACCGTCACCCGACCGATGACCGTTGGTGGCGGCCTTTCCGTTCTTCGAAGCCACGATGCGTCAGTACTCCTTGATGCGGGGCGGCGCAGCCTGGCTGAGACGCCAGACATGTCGGATGCGCTGGACGACCGTCACAACGGTCAGGGCAGCGACCAGGAAGAGGATGCCGATCAGGACGTTTGTGAACCCGAGGCCGGCGAGCGCGATGCCGACGATGACGAGCACCAGCCGTTCCGTGCGTGGCGCGAGGCCGACGCTCGCGTGCAGGCCGATGCCCTCGGCACGGGCGCGCGCGTAGCTGACCAGGAACGAGCCGGCCAGCGCCACGAAGACGGCGAGAACGGGCAGCGCAGGTTCGTCGAGCGCGCTCATGAACCAGACCGCGATACCGACGTACAGGATCGCCTCGCTGGCTCGATCGAGCGTGGAGTCAAGGAAGCTGCCGAACTCGGTGCCACTGCCCTGTGCGCGAGCGAGCGCCCCATCGACGGCGTCGAAGAGTGATCCCGCCGTGAGGACCGCCGCACCCATCAGGAGCCATCCGCCGGCCACCAGCCCGGACGCCACGACCGTGATGAGGAGGCCGATGACCGTGATGGTGTTCGGCGTCAGGTGCAGCCTAATCGCGAGGTTGACGACCGGCGACAGGATCCCGCGGACGGCATCCTTGACCCACGTGGGCAGCACCGATGCGCCGCGACGCAGCTCGCGCGCGTGATCGCGGCTAGCTGACATCCGGCACCGTCCCGGGCGCGTCGGGGGTACGTGCCACGCCCGCGGTGCCACCCACGAGACGCGCCTCGGCGTCGTGGAGCTCCTCGAAGGCGGCGATCCGCAGGCGGCAGATCACCTCCCTGCCGTGCCGCTGCGTATCGATGACGCCGGCCAGGCGCAGGATACGGAGGTGCCAGCTGATCAGTGGCTGCGAGAGGCCGACCCGTGCGGAGAGCTCGCGCACCGGCATCGGTCCGAGCTCGGCAATGAGGCCGACCATGCGCAGGCGGGTCTCGTCACCGAGGGCGCGGTAGAGGGTACGGAGCCGCCTGAGGTCCTGCTCGGCGGCGGTCTCCGGAACCGGATGCATCACAGCGCTTCTTTATCAAATGCGAATTTATATAAGCGAATGCTTATGGTAGGAGCGACTTCCGGATGCGTCAAGCCCTCGTGCTAGCATCCCCAGAGCCCTCGCCCGAGGCCGTCGACAGGAGGTGCGTCGCTGACCAGCTCGACCCCGGACGCGCTGTGGAACGCGCCGGCCCAGCGGGTCCTGCGTCCGGCCGCGGTCACCTGCACCGACCTCAGGCGTGGCCGCACCCTGGACGGCTGCTCCCTCTCCGTTCCTCCCGGCGCCCGGCTCCTGGTCGTCTCCGATCCGGAGGAGACCGCGTCGACGCTGCTCCGGGTCCTGGCAGGACTGTCGCGGGCAGACCGCGGCGTGGTTCAGATGGCCGGGTCGACGGATGCGAGCAGCGCCGGCTGGGGGCGCCTGGTCGCCTATCTCGGCCCCCATCCCGGCCTGTACCCCTGGATGACGCCGATCGAGGCGCTGCGCCTGGCCGGTGGCTTGCTCGATCTGCCGGCCGACGAGACGGCCCGCCGCGTGGAGAGGGTCCTGGCGTGGACGGGGATTCCACCTGCCGTGGCCGCCGCCCCGATGGACCGGGGCGGCGCGCCGCTTCTCCAGCGGACCGGGTTCGCGGCCGCGCTCATCGGTGATCCGGAGGTGCTCCTGCTCGACGAGCCACTGCGCGCGCTGAATGATGGCGAGCGGTCGCGCATGCTGAATCTGCCCGACCGACGGCGGACCGTCCTCCTGGCCAGTCGCCACCCAGCCAGCGAGGCCGGCCACGTCGAGCAGGTCGCCTACCTGCGCGGCGGCCGTGTCCGCCTGATCGCGCCGATCGCGGCGCTCGAGCGCGCGGAGCTGCCGCTCTCGCACCGTGGCATCGTGGCCCTGGCGGAGATGGAGGCCGCGCTCTCGGCCAGGTCAGGCGTGGGGACCGCGTGAGGCAAGCCGTGCTGGTGTGTCGTCTCGCCCTGCGCGAGCTGTGGATCAGCTTTCGTCTCCTCCTCCTCCTCGCGGTGTACGTCGCTGCCGGCACCGTCGCTGCACTGGTGCCGGCGCCGCTCCCGACCACGCTCTTCCGGCTCGCCCTCGGTCTAGCGGCGGCGGGGGTCACCGCAGCGGTCGTCGCGGCGTGGTCCCTGAGCCGCGAGCGCGCGCTCGGGCGCGCGGCCTGGCTCGCCACGCACTCGATCCCGCGCGCCACCATCCTGATCGGCTGGTTCGTGCCGCTCGCTGCCGTCTCGATCCTGGGTCTAGTGGCCGCCGGCAGCCTCGGATGGCTGGTGACGTCCGCCTCGTCGGCGCGGCCGGGGGCGCTCGCCTTCGCGGCGACCGTCGCCTCGATCGCGACGCTCGTCCTGGCCCTGCTGGCCCTCGGCCTCCTGGTCGGGGCGCTCGTCCGCGCGCCAGCCGCGGCGCTCGTGACTGCGCTCGCCTGCGCGCTCATGATCGCCGTGCCATGGGCCGCGGTGCCTCCGGTCACGCTCCCGATCGAAGCGTTGGCCCGGCTCCCCGAGCTGGTGGCCCCGACCTCCCTGGCCGTGCAGAGCGCCGGCGGCGGTCTGCTCGTTACGGCGGTGCTGCTCCTCGCGGCGCGTGGCGCCCTTGGCCGGGTCGACCTGTGACCGGGCCTGGCGTCCGCATCCACCCGCTGGCGGCCTGGGCCGCCCTCACGTTCGCCAGCCTCGGGGTGCTGCTGGGAGGCGCGGAACTGCTGGTGGTGGCGATCGCGCTTCCGTCGATCGTGGTCGATTTCGGCGGGTGGGCCGACCTGGCTCGGGTCAGCTGGATCGTGAACGCGTACCTGCTGGCGTACGTCGTGGCCATGCCGCTCGCGGGTCGCGGAGCCGACCTGTGGGGGGCCCGTCGCCTCTACGTCGTCGCGCTCCTGCTCTTCGTGATCGGCAGCGCCGGCGCCGGAGTCTCGAGACTGGCCGGGCCAGAGGGCGGCCTCACCTGGCTGATCGTCGCGCGTGTCATCCAGGGGTTCGGCGGCGGCGCGCTGGTGCCGCTCTCCATGGCGCTGGCCAGCCACCTGTTCAGCGGCCGTGCGCGCGCTGGGGCGCTGGGGCTCGAAGGCGCTGCGACGTACATCGGCATGGCGATCGGTCCCGCCTACGGCGGCTGGGTGCTGCTCAACTTCAATCTGCCGATTCCCGGCCTGGACGTCGCGAACTGGCAGTGGATCTTCCTGCTCAACGTGCCGATCGGGATCATCACCCTGCTCCTCATCTACGTGGTGGTCGGCGGCATCGAGACGCCTCGCGTGCGTGCCAGGCTAGACCTCGGCGCCGCGGCTCTGCTCTCGGTCGCGCTGGTGGCCGGGATCGGCGCCATCACCATCTCCGGCGCCGGCGGCTGGACCGACCCGGTCGTCATCGGCGGACTCGCGCTCGCCATCGTCGCGCTCGCCGCCTTTGCACGACTCGAGCTTCGGTCAGGATCGCCGATCGTCGACCTGCGTCTCTTCGCCGATCGAGCCTTCAGCGCGGCCAATGCCGTCAGCCTGCTGACCGGCTATACCCTTGCGACCGCGATCATCGGCGGTCCCGTCTTCGTCAACCGCGTGCTCTTCGGCAGCGACGCGGACGCATCGACCGTGCTCACTGCCCTGACCCTCGCGATCGCGGCGGGGGCGCTGGTGGGTGGGCTGCTCTCGGCGTTCATCGGCGAGCGGATCGTGACCGTGGCCGGCGTGCTGGCAAGCGCGGGCGGGCTCTGGCTGGCACTGGGCTGGGGCGTCGGGACCGAGGCCGATCGGCTGATCCGTGACCTCGCCATCTTCGGGGTCGGTTTTGGGCTGACGGTGTCGCCGCGTGCCACCGCCGCCGTCGAGGCCGCGGGTGCCGGTGCGTACGGCGTGGCCAGCGCGATGCTTCAGATCACCCGCACGATCGGCATGTCGGTCGGGCTGGCGCTGCTCACCTCCATCGGACAGAACCGGATCACGGAGCTGTCGGCGCTCATCGCGAATCCCGTCCGGCGGGACGAGCTGGTCAGCGAGCTGGGACGGCCGGAGTTCGTGGGTGTCGACCCGAGCACTTCACTGGCCCTCGTTGACCTGCTCGAGCGGTGGTCACAGGATCAGTCGGCGGGGGTGCTGCAGCTCGTGTTCGGGATCGCGCTCGGGGTGGCGATCCTGACGCTGGTGCCCGCATGGTTCGTCCGCGGGAAGTTCGAGGCTAGCCCGCCGGCTCGGCGATGATCACGAGCTCGCCCCAGTTGCGGTTATAGCCCTGCGAGGTCTGAAGGGTGAGCCGCTCGTATTCGGTCGGGATCGTCCAGAAGCCACCCTCGCTGCAGTCGTCGTGGATCTGGAGCGCCAGCGGCGGCTCGACGCCGAACGCGGCGGGGTCGAGGGCCGGGTCGGCATTGGGGTCGGGGCACGGAATGTTCGGTCGGACTTCGGTGACGACGTACTCCAGGACCCTCTCGTCGGACATGCGCACGAGCACCTCGGCGCCGATCTGGACGTTCCAGAGCGGCTTGAAGAGCGTGTTCAGCGCGTGGGCGAAGATGTACGAGTTGGTGTTCCGGCCGGGCTGGTTGCCGGCGCGCAGGATGTACGCCCCGTCCTGCGGCGGAAATGTGTCGGTCTCCTGGCTGGCCGACTGCTGGACGGCCACGTTGACGCCCACGTCCGGCACCTCGAGCTGGACAGCGGTGACGCCCTCCGGCATGGGTGTCGGAGTTGGGGTAGGGGTGGGCTCCGCGCTCTCGCTCGGTGCTGTCGAGGCCGGGGCCGGGGCCGAGGCCGAGGCCGAGGCCGTGGGGGTGCCGCTGGTCGCTGCGACCTCCGTCGGCGCGGCGGTCGCGATCGGCGGGAGGCTGGCAGTCGGCTCCTCATCCAGGTCGAGCG
>JBHENV010000297.1:0-9583 GCA_046261895.1 Candidatus Limnocylindria bacterium | reverse complement strand
CTGGCCTGCGCCCGCATCGGCGCGCCGCACAGCGTGGTCTTCGGCGGCTTCAGCGCCGACGCGCTGGCGGACCGCATCGACGATGCCGAGTGCACCGTCGTCATCACCGCCGACGGCGGCTACCGCAAGGGCGCCACGGTGCCGCTGAAGAAGAGCGCGGACGACGCCATTGGGCGCACGACATCGGTCAAGCATTGCGTGGTCGTTCGTCGCACCGGCGACGAGGTCGCCTGGGACGAGAGCCGCGACCACTGGTACCACGACCTCATCGCCGGCCAGCCGACCACCGCCGAGCCGGAGCCGATGGATGCCGAGGACCTGCTCTACCTGCTCTACACCAGCGGCACGACGGCGAAGCCGAAGGGCATCATGCACTCCACCGCCGGCTACCTCGCCGGGGTGAGCGCGACGCATCGGTGCATCTTCGATCTGCGCCCATCGGTTCTTCTCCGGGAAGTCGATGGCGCCCTCGTAGATGATCCCGGTCGCGCCATTGGCGAGCGGCCCGTAGACGATGTACGAGTGCCCCGTCACCCAGCCGATGTCAGCCATGCACCAGTAGATATCGGTCTCCGGCTTCAGGTCGAAGATGTAGCGGTGGGTGGTCGCCACGCCGGCAAGATAGCCGCCGGTGGTGTGCATGATCCCCTTCGGCCTGGCCGTCGTACCGCTGGTGTAGAGCAGGTAGAGCAGATCCTCCGAGTCCATCGGCTCAGGGTCGGCCGTCGTCGGCTGGCCGGCGACCAGGTCGTGGTACCAGTGGTCCCTGCTCTCGTCCCAGCTGACCTCCTCACCGGTCCGCTTCACGACCACGCAGTGCTGGACCGATGAGGTCCGGCCGATCGCCTCGTCCGCGCTCTTCTTCAGTGCCACGGTCGCCCCCTTGCGGTAGCCACCGTCGGCGGTGATGACCACCGTGCACTCGGCGTCGTCGATGCGGTCGGCCAACGCATCGGCGGAGAAGCCCCCGAAGACGACCGAGTGCGGCGCGCCGATTCGGGCGCAGGCCAGCATGGCCACCGCCAGCTCGGGGATCATCGGCATGTAGATGGCGACCCGATCGCCCTTCTTGACGCCCAGGCCGCGAAGGGCATTCGTGAAGCGGCAGACCTCGTCCAGCAGCTCGGCGTAGGTGATGGTGCGGGTGTCGCCCGGCTCGCCCTCCCAGAAGTACGCGACCCGCTCGCCGTGCCCCGCATCCACATGCCGGTCGAGGCAGTTGACGCTGACGTTGAGCTTGCCGCCGATGAACCACTTCGCGTAGGGCGCGTTCCACTCGTACAGCTCGGTCCAGGGCTCCATCCAGTCGAGCCGGTTGCCCTCATCGGTCCAGAACGCGCGAAAGCCCTCCTCGCTCGCCGTGCGCTCGTAGATCGAGGCGTCGTCGAGCAGGGCGTTGCCGACGAACTCGCCGGAAGGTACGAATGTTCGATCCTCGCGGAGCAGGTTCTCGATCGCATCGGAGCGTTCTTCAGCCGTCATGGCGTCGATTCTAGCCGCCCGTGACGGCGCTAAGTCGAGCCTCGGGCGTTGACAGCGTGTTGACAATGGGTCGGCGCACTGGCGCCGCGGCCGCCGTACTTCGGCGCCCGTCGTTCACACAGGCACGCGAACCCGAGCCATGGCAATCGGTCGACAGTTCCACTGAGGGAGGCAATCCAAGCATGGCCGTCAGCGCGAACGCTCAGACCACGACGCCCTACAAGTACAACATCCCGTTCGTCATCGGCGCCTCAGCCGCCGGAACCACGATCGAGTGGTACGACTTCTACCTCTACGGAGTCCTGGCGACCCTCTTCGCGTCCCAGTTCTACCCGCCCGGCAACGAGGTCACCGCCCTGCTTGCCACGCTGGCAACCTTCGGCGCCGGGTTCGCGGTTCGCCCGTTCGGGGCCGTCTTCTTCGGACGCATCGGCGACCTGGTCGGCCGCAAGTTCACCTTCCTCGTCACCATCTCGCTCATGGGCGGGGCAACGACACTGATCGGCATCCTGCCGACGTACGACACGATCGGCCTGCTCGCGCCCATCATCCTCGTCCTCATCCGCCTCCTGCAGGGCCTCGCGCTCGGTGGCGAGTACGGCGGCGCAGCGATCTACGTGGCCGAGCACTCGCCCGACAACAAGCGCGGGTTGTTCACCAGCTGGATCCAGACAACGGCGACGTTCGGACTGTTGCTGGCACTCGTGGTCATCGGTATCACGCGCGTCAGCCTGGGCGAGGAAGCGTTCAGCGCGTGGGGCTGGCGCATTCCCTTCCTCCTCTCGGCGATTCTCGTGGCCATTGCGCTCTACATTCGGCTGAAGCTGCGCGAGACCCCGCTCTTCAGTCGCCTGAAGGACGCCGGGAACTCTTCGACGCAGCCTCTCAGGGACAGCCTGGGCAACCGGCGGAACTGGGGGCTCATCCTGCTGGTGCTGATCGGGATGACGGCCGGCCAGGCCGTGGTCTGGTACACCGGCCAGTTCTACGCCCTGCTGTTCCTGCAGACGTCGATGGGCGTGCCATTCGTGGATTCCTACATCATCGTCGGCATGGGCATCGTGCTCGCAAGCCCGTTCTTCATCTTCTTCGGTTGGCTCAGCGACAAGATTGGACGCAAGCCGATCATCCTGGGCGGCTGCCTGGTCGCGGCGATCACGTACTTCCCGATCTACAACCTGATGGCCGCCTTCTCGCACCCAACCTTTGATGCCGCTGGCGTGGTCGTGCCCGCCGGGGCGGCTCCGGAGCTCGTGCCACTCATCGCCCTGGTCTTCATCCAGGTCGTGTACGTGACCGCGGTGTACGGACCGATCGCCGCCTTCCTGGTCGAGTTCTTCCCGGCCAAGATCCGCTACACCTCCCTCTCGCTGCCATATCACCTGGGCAACGGATGGTTCGGCGGCTTCGTGCCTCTCATCGCCACGGCGCTCGTGACGGCGACCGGGTACACCTATGCCGGGCTCTTCTACCCGATCATCGTGGCCCTCATGACTGTCGTGGTCGGCGGGCTCTTCATCAAGGAGACGTTCAAGAACCGGATCTGGGACGAAGTGGGTGGCCACATCGACCCGAACGCGCCGGAGCGCGGCGAGGGCCCCCCGGAGAGCGCGCTGGCCGGCTGAGGCGTCTTAGGGTCTGCGACAAGCCGAGGAACGCGCTATGACCGCGGGCGGCTCCTCGTACGCCGCGATGCGCGCGGCGGCGGATCGCGACCCGGAGGGCTTCTGGGGGGCAGCGGCTGACCTGGTCCATTGGTTCCGAGCGCCCACACGGACCTTCGAGCCTGATCCGCCCTCATTCCGCTGGTTCGTCGGCGGGCGGACGAACCTGTCGTACAACGCCGTGGACGCACACGTCCTTGCGGGGCGCGGCGAACGTCCGGCACTGATCGCGGTCGACGAGACTGGTGGGCGTCGGATCCTCACCTATGCCGAGCTGCTCACCGAGGTGCGACGCGTGGCCGCCGGGCTGCGTGCCGCGGGGGTGGGCCGCGGTGATCGGGTGACGATCTACATGCCGACCTGTGTCGAGGCAATCGTGGCCATGCTGGCCGTTGTGCGGATCGGCGCCATCCATTCGGTCGTCTTCGCCGGGTTCGGGCACGGCGCCCTCGGCGAACGGATCGCCGCCAGCGGCTCCCGCCTGGTGCTGACCACGGACGTGACCGTTCGCAAAGGTCGCAAGGTCCCGCTGCTGAAGATCGTCGAAGCGGCCGTGAACGCAGCCGGGGGCGTGGAGCGCGTGATCGTGCTGAGACGCGAAGGCGACTTCGAAGTCACGGGCGAACCCTTCATGGACTGGGACGACTTCCTGGCCGCCGGAAAGGGCAGCCCCGATAGCTGGGAGGAGATGGAGGCGAACGAACCGGCACTCATCCTTGCCACTTCGGGCACCACCGCGCGACCGAAGCTGGCTGTCCATTGCCATGGCGGCTACCAGGTGCACATCGTCGCGATGGCACGCTGGTGCTTCGGCCTCCGCCAGGACGAGATGTGGTGGTCGACCTCCGACATCGGCTGGATTGTCGGGCACAGCTACATCGTGTATGCGCCGCTGATCGTCGGTGCCGCGACCGTCGCATTCGAAGGGGCGCTCGACCATCCGGGCCCTGAGCGCTTCTGGGGAGTGCTCGATGAGCTCGAGGTGAGCGGCCTCTTCACGTCCCCCACGGCGGTGCGGGCACTGATGCGGTACGGCGAGGAGGCCGCGCGCCGCCACGATCTTGCTCGCCTCGAGCGCGTCTTCTGCGCCGGCGAGGTGCTCAACGAGCCTGCCTGGGAGTGGCTCCAGCGAACCATCCTGGAAGACCGGGTGCCGGTGATCGATCACATGTGGCAGACGGAGACCGGGGGGCCGGTATTCGGCAACCCGTACGGGCTCGGGCTGCTGGCGATCAAGCCCGGCTCGTCGGGTCCCCCGCTCCCTGGCATCGCCGCCGCCGTGGTCGATACCGATGGCCGCCGCGTTCCCACGGGAGAGAAGGGAATCATGGTCCTGGAGCGACCATTCCCCGGTCTCATCGCGAGCCTGTGGGGCGAGCCGGAGCGATACGCCGGCGACTACTGGCAGCGCATACCTGGCGTGTACTACACCGGCGACGCGGCGCACCTCGACGAGGATGGCTACGCATGGTTCGCCGGCCGTGCCGATGAGATCATCAAGATCGCCGGCCACCGTATCGGAACCATCGAGGTCGAGACCGCGTTTCTGCACCACCCCGCCGTCGCCGAGGCGGGCGTCACCGGTCGTCCCGACGAGGTGCGCGGCGAGGTGATCACCGCGTTCGTGGTGCTGAAGGCCGACCGGGTCGCATCAGACTCCCTTCGCGATGAGCTGCTGGCAACCGTGCGGGATCAGCTGGGCCCTGTTGCAGTGATCGCCGAGATCACATTCGTCGGAATGCTGCCGAAGACTCGAAGCGGCAAGATCATGCGACGCGTGCTGAAGGCGGTGGCGCTCGACCGTGACCCGGGCGACATCACCACCATCGAGGATGAGGGCTCCGTCGAGGAGGCGCGCGAGGCACTGGCCGGTCTCAAGGCCGCGATCCCCGGCGGGTGACCGCGGTCACCGTCTCCGATGCGTACCGAAGGCTCCATGATCCCCACGGCCTGACATTGATCCTCGCATTGCGCGATCTCGTCTGAGTGCCGCGCGTCAAGACCATTGGTCGATGCTGACCTTCCTGGGCGCGGCCGCTCTGGCGTTCGGCGCCATCTTCGTCGCCGAGTTCGGTGACAAGAGCCAGCTCCTGATCCTGGCCTTCGCGACCCGGTACGCGGCGCGGCCAGTGGTGCTCGGGCTCATTCTCGCCGCCGCCATCATCCAGGGCGCCAGCGTCGCGGTCGGGGCGCTCGTCGGCGCCGCGCTGCCGACGGGCGCGGTGGCAGTCGTATCCGGCATCGCGTTCCTGGCGGTCGCGGCCTGGACGCTTCGCGGCGAGGACGACGCCGAGGGAGAGGCCACGACGGCAACCGGCGAGCGGCTGGCGGGAGTCGCGCTCGTCCTGACGGTCGCGGGCACGTTCATCCTCGGCGAGCTCGGTGACAAGACGATGCTCGCCACGTTCGCGCTGGCCGCCAGCCAGGGGCCGGTGCCGACCTGGATCGGATCCACCGCGGGCGAGGTGGCGGCGAACCTGGTCGCGGTCGTGGTGGGGCGGCAGGTCGGGCATCGGCTCTCTCCGAGGGTGGTCCGCATCGGCTCAGCGCTGCTCTTCGCCGTTGCCGGCGTCGCCGTGCTCGCCGGCGTGGTCCTCGACTGAGGCCCGCCACTTGCTGACGTGGGCGTCATGCGCTCATCGACAGGTCCCGTCCTCATCATCCTCAGCCTCGCGACCGCCATCGTCCTCGTGCTGCTCCTGCTCCAGACAATCGGCCTGCGTGGCGATCTGGCGGCGGCGCGCGAGGACGTCGGCGACTTGCGGTCGCAGGTCGCCGAGCGGGAAGCGGGTGTCTCGACGAGCGAGCTCTCGACACAGCTCGATGCGCTCGAGACCAGCATCCGGGAGTCGGTCGAGACGCTGGGCGGCGAGGCGCCCACCGGCGGCGACCCGTCGTCCCCGGCGGGTGGGGCGACGACCGCTGATCAGATCCTGGATCGGATCGAGGACGTCCTGGCGCGGGTCGAGGCGCTCGACGCGCGGGTCGATGAGATCTGCGGGAACGTCCCCGTCTGTTGAGCGCCCGCCCTAGCGACGGGCCATCTCGATGACCGATGCCAGCTGCCGGACGCCCGCGCCGATCTGTGACTCCGTGAGATTGGCGTAGCCGAAGATCAGCCCCTCGGGTGAGGCCGGGCGCATCCGATGCGGCGCCATCCCGTATACGTGAAGACCCACCTCCCCGGCACGCCTGACGATCGTCGCCTCGTCAAGGTCGGGCGGCAGCCACGCCAGGAGATGCAGCCCTGCCGCCGTTCCGGTCACGCGCAGCTCGGGCAGGTGCGTGGCGAGCTCCGAGACCAGTGCGTCGCGACGGCGGCGATAGATCACCCGCATCCGACGCAGGTGTCGCCCGAGCTCGCCGCGTTGCACGAAGTCCGCGAAGGCGAGCTGCTCGAGCGCCGGAGATCCGTTGTCGGCCGCGATCCTGGCCGCCGCGAGCCGCTCCACCAGCGAGGCCGGCACGAGCAACCAACCGAGACGCAGGCCCGGAGCGAGGGTCTTGCTCGCGGATCCGGCGTAGACGACGTGGTCCGGGGCGATGCCCTGGATGGCGCCGATCGGATCCCGGTCGTACCGATACTCGGCGTCGTAGTCATCCTCGATGATCAGCGCGTCATGCCTCACCGCCCACGCCGCGAGGTCGGCTCGGCAGGCGGGCGGCAGTACGGCGCCGGTCGGGTACTGGTGCGCCGGTGTCACCAGCACGGCGTCAGCGACGATGCGTTCGAGCTCGTCGACCCGCAGCCCATGGTCGTCGATGCCGATCGGCACCAGCTCCAGCCCCGCAGCGCGCACCGTGTCACGCGCTCCCTCGTACGACGGATCCTCGATTGCCAGTCGCGTTGCGCCGGCGGCACGCAGCACCTGGCAGACCAGGGAGAGGCCCTGCGAGTAGCCGTTGCTGATCACGATGCGATCGGCATCGGCCGCGGTCCCACGAACGCGATTGAGGTAGGAGGCCAGCGCCTCGCGCAGCTCGAGGAGCCCGCGCCCGTCGGAATAGTTGAATCGATCGGCCGGCGCCTCGTCCAGCGCGCGCCGCAGCGAGCGCAGCCAGGTGTCGCGCGGGAACTGGCTGACGTCGGGACGCCCGGGGCGGAAGTCGAAGCGAATCCGCGGGGCGGTCGGCTGTGGCGGACACTCGGTGGCGGGACCGGCGGCGCGCGCCGACACGCGCGTTGCCGAGCCATGCCGTCCGACGAGGTAGCCCTCGGCCACCAGCTGCTCGTATGCCTCAACCACGACGCCGCGCGAAACGCCCAGCTGCTCGGCCAGCGAACGCGTCGACGGAAGGACCGAGTCCGGCGGCAGCCGCCGATTGCGGACGGCCGTTCGAAGCTCGCGCTCCAGCTGCGAATGCATCGGCTCGTCGTCGTCACGCTGGAGCGCGACGAGCAGCTCCGTGGCTGAACTGGTCCTGCTGGTCACCATGAGAGTGGATCTTACATCAGGACCACCTGGCCGCGAACATGGTCCACACGACCCCATCACAGAGGATTCGACATGGACGCATTTCTTCCGGCGCTGATCGCGGTCGGCCTCATCATCGCCTTCGACCTCGCCGCACTCCGGCTCGGCGTCGACTCGCGCGACCGCTGAGTCATTAGCCATGCATCCTGACGTCTACGCGCTCATTGCCGCCGAGAGAATCGCCGAGTATCACGCTGAGGCCGATCGGCAACGACGCGTGGGCGGCGGGCGGCGCGCGAGCTGGTTTTATCACTTTGCGCCAGCAATGCCCCTGCGCAGGAGGTTCGCCGTCGTGGCGGCGGATGATGGGGTCGAGTCACGCTCGGCCGGATACGGATGCGGCTGAGCACCGATGCCAAAGGCCGGCCATCGGCACCCGTGGTGCGATCTGACGAATAGTGCCGGCTGCTCGGTTGTCCACGCGGCTGCCGCCGCTGAGCGGCGATAACTCGGCCCGGGCCCTGGCTCGCGCGGGCAGGCGCGGACGTCACGGCCATTGCGGCGCGAGTTCCGCCGCCGAGCGGCGATCGCCTGACCCGAGGCGCCGATACACGGCCTCGGTGAGCGGCCGGATCGACTCGCCAGGAGTTCGTGCTCAGTTAACGCCGTTCAGCGGCGGTCGAGCATCTCGCTCACGGACCGCGGTCTCGGTCACGGACCGCCGTCTCGCTCACGGACCGCCACGAGCAGCGCGGCGGCCGCCACGTACGAGCACGCCATGATCCCGAAGGCGGCCGGGTATCCCAGCGCCTCCGCCACGAAGCCGATGATGAAGGCCCACGCCGCGCCGATCCCGAATGCGAAGGTGAAGTAGACCGAGAAGGCGACGTCGCGCATCGGTCCGGTGGCGCGATCAGCCAGGTATGCCTGGAGCACCGGCGACTCGCTGAACACGGCGGTGCCGAACGGGAGCAGCAGTGGGATCAGCAGGAGCAGATTCGCGCCCGCGGCCAGGAAGGCAAGGATGCCGACCGCCGAGAGCAGGTAGTAGGCGACGAGCGTCGGCCGGCGCCCGAATCGGTCGGAGAGCACGCCGGCCAGGATGGGCCCGACCACGGCGCCGACCAGGAGCAGGGCGTAGAGAAGGTTGACCGTGCCGTCGTCGAACCCGAGCGGGCCGGACAGGTAGAGCACCATGAAGGGCGCCACGATATCGAGCCCGCGACCTCCGGCCGCCACCAGCGACGCTCCCAGGATGAGCCGCAGGTCGCGTCGGCCGACGACCTCGCGCAGATGAGCCCGCACCGAACCCGACGCCCGGGCACGCCGTCGGTAGGCCGCGTGGTCCTCACGGACCAGGAAGGCGACCAGCACGCCGATCACGAGCGCCGGGATCCCGAACAGCGCCAGCGTCGCCTGCCAGCCCACCGCGAGCAGGAGCGCGCCGCCGACGAACGGGACCAGCACCGTCCCGACGTTTCCGCCGCTGATGTGCGCGCTGATCGCGAAGCCGCGACGCTCGGCCGGGTAAATGTCGGAGAGGAGCGCGTTTCCGACCGGATGCTGCGGGCTGGAGCCGATCCGCGCGGCGCTGATGGCGGCGAGGAGCTGCGTGATCGACTGCGACAGGCCACCAACGATGAGGCTGGTCCCGAACAGGATCTGGCCACCGGCCAACAGGACCGGCCGCGCGACGTATCGGGTCAGGAAGCCGTAGGCCAGCTGCATCGAGCCGCCGACCGCGGTGGTGATGGCGATGAACGTGCCGATGTCGCGCTCATTGAGTCCGTACTCGACGATCACGATGGCGTACACGAGCGGCATGAGCGCCGACTGCGCATGGATGGCCGCATGCGCCGTGGCGATCAGGACGAGGGCAAGTGCCGGCCGCGTTCGGCTGCTACGATCCATGCTGATGCCCACCAACGCGCCGCCAACGCGCACGAAGCGGACGACGATCAGTGATCCGCCTCCGCCGGAGCCGCCGAGCCTCGAGGCGAGCCTGATCGGCACCGTCGGGCC
>JBHENV010000296.1:0-2929 GCA_046261895.1 Candidatus Limnocylindria bacterium | reverse complement strand
GCGAGCGATCGCGCGGCGAGAAGCACGCCGGCCTGCGGCTGAATCCGGAAGTGGCTGCCCTGCGCAGCGAGTTCATCGGCTATCCGAACGAGACGGGTGCCGACGGTCTTCGCGTGCTGGCCGTCGTGCCGGGCGAGCCGGGGGTGGTGGTGCTCGACCGCACGCCCTTCTACGCCGAGGGCGGCGGGCAGATCGGCGATCGAGCGCGCTCATCGGCCCGCGTGGTCGGATGCGGGTCGACGACACCCAGCGCTCCGGTGACGCCATCGCGCACCAGGGCGAGATCTCCGGTGAGCTGAGCGTCGGCGACGCCGTACGCGCCGAGGTCGACGAGGCACGACGCTGGGGCGCGGCGCGGAACCACACCGGCACCCATCTCCTGCATCGCGCCCTGCGCGACGTCGTGGGCGAGCAGGCGAAGCAGGCCGGCTCGTGGGTGGGGCCCGATGCGCTGCGCTTCGACTTCCCGGCGCAGTCGGCCACGCCCCGCCGGGCACTGCGCGACGTCGAGCGGCTGGTGAACGGCCAGATCCGCCGGAACGCCCCCGTGCATCCGGAGACGATGAAGATGGCCGACGCACAGGCGCTCGGCGCGGACATGTTCTTCGGCGAGAAATACCTTCCCGAGTCGGTGCGCGTCGTGCAGGTCGATGGATATTCCAAGGAGCTGTGTGGCGGTACCCACGTGGCGGCCACCGGCCAGATCGGCCAGCTCGTCATCACCGGCGAGTCCAGCATCGGGGCCGGGCTTCGCCGGATCGAGGCGGTCACCGGTGAGGCGGCGGCAGAGCTGGTCGGGACCCGGCTCGATGCCCTGCGCGACGCGGCGGCGCTGCTCGGCGAGCGGGAGGAAAGTGTCCCGAAACGCATCGAGGCCCTGCTCGCGAGAGTCCGCGACGCGGAGAAGGCCGCACGCGCGCCGAAGGCTGCCGGGTCGCGCCTCGACGCGGCCGCCGCGCTGCATGGCGCTCAGGAGGCGGGGACCGCAGCGGTGATCGTCCAGGCCTACCCTGAGGCGGATTCGAACGCGCTGCGCGGCCTGGCGGATGACCTGCGCGGCATGACCGGCCGATTCGTGCTCGTCTCGGCTGGAGGTGCCGACGGCAAGCCATCGATCCTGGTGGCGGCCAGCCGCGACCTGGCCGCGGAGGGCTTCGATGCCGGCGCCATCGTTCGCCAGGCGGCACCGATCATCGGCGGCGGGGGTGGCGGTCGCGCCGATCTCGCCCAGGCCGGAGGGCGCGATGCGTCCGGGCTGGACGAGGCGCTGCGCGAGGCCGCGCGGCTCGCGCTCGAGGCGCTTCAGCGGATCGAGACGGCCTGACACGACCAGCGTGACCGGCGTGCAGCGCCTCTGGGGACGCGTCGCGGATCGCCTGCGAAGCGCGGCGCGGTCCAGCCGCTCACCGGCCATGGCGGCGCTCGATATCGGCACCGAGTTCGCAAAGGCGCTCGTTCTCACGGTGGAGACCGATTCGGATGGCAGGCTTGTGGGCGTCGTGCACGGCAATGGTCGCCAGCGTCAGGGGCTGGCGCACATGCAGTCGGGGACGGTGAGCGACATCGATGCCGTGGTGGCCAACTGCCGCGCGGCGATGGACGAGGCCCGAACCATGGCCGGGCGCCGGCCGAGCGCCGCGGTGATCGGAATCGCCGGCGAGCTCGTGAAGGGCGCCACGAGCACGGTGACCATGCGGCGTGACGACCCGCGGGCAGCGCTCGGTGAGCCGGAGTTGGAGCGCATCGTGATGCGCGCGCAGGAGTCCGCGCTCCGGGAGGCGGAGGAGCGGATCCGGTGGGAGTCCGGCATGGATCGGCTCGACGTGCGCCTGGTGCACGCGGCCATCGTCGAGATGACGATCGACGGCTACCCGGTCAGCAACCCGATCGGCTTCACCGGCGCGCAGGTGGAGCTCCATCTGTTCAACGCATTCGCGCCGATGGTGCACCTGGGTGCCCTGCAGTCCGTTGCCAACGCGCTCGATTTGGAGCTGCTCGGCGTCATCGCGGAGCCGTACGCCGTGGCGACATGCCTCGATCCGGGCGAGCTCGGCGACGCGGGGGCCGTGTTCGTCGATGTCGGCGGCGGCACGACCGACGTGGCGCTCGTGCGTGGCGGCGGTATCGCCGGCACGAAGATGCTCGCCCTCGGTGGTCGCGCGTTCACGAAAGGCCTCGCCGAGCGGCTGGGGCTCTCCTTCGCCGAGGCGGAGGGGGCCAAGCTGTCGGTCGCGAACACCGATCGCGCCGGCGTGGCCGAGGCACTCCTCGAGGATGCACGCATCTGGCGCTCGGGGGTGGAGCTGATGATCGGTGACCTCGCCGCCGGCGAGTTGCTGCCCGGCCGCATCCTGCTGTGCGGCGGTGGGGCCGACCTGCCGCAGATCCGCGCCGTGCTGGACGAGGACGGCTGGTGGAGCCGGCTTCCGTTCGCCCGACGTCCGAAGGTGCGCGCGCTCGCGCCCGACGAGGTGATCGGCCTGCGCGACGCGACCGGCTCGCTGGCAACTGGACAGGACGTGACGCCGATGGCGCTGGCCCACCAGTCCCTGATCCTCGATGCAGGGGCGTCGGCCGTCGACCGGGCCATGCGGGGGGTCGTTCGAGAGATGGCGCTGTGACCACGGCGACCGCGCTGCTGTATCTCGAGACCGATGACGAGGTGACCTCGGTGGTGCGCCGCATCCGCGAGACGGACGGGGAGCGGGTGATCCTGGTGGCCCCTGGCCGTTCCCGCGCCACCTCGAGCGTCGTCGCCCTACGCCTGCTCGCGCGCGTCGGCGAGGATGCGGATCGTCGCGTTGCGGTGGTGGGCGACGCGCTGACGCGATCGCTCGCGTCCGAGGCCGGTCTGGATGCCTATGCCTCCGTCGACGATGCTCGGGGCGCGGTGCTCCCGGCCGCTGCCGAGGCCGAGCCCAGGGGCGCA
>JBHENV010000295.1:0-3652 GCA_046261895.1 Candidatus Limnocylindria bacterium | reverse complement strand
GTCTTTGCCCCGCTAGCTGTCCGCCAATACCGCCGCACCACTACCTGAGACTCGATCAGAAGGGAACCATGGGCACTGACACACGCAAGAACTCGCTCCGCGCCATGGCATCACCAGGCACTTGGGTACGAGAAAAGAGAGCAGATAACTCGGCCCGTTACGCTCCCCCGCTCACGCACCGTGCTACAGCGCATCGGCGGAGATAGTCCGAAGTCATGCCGCCGTCGGCGGCCCTGACTCCCCTACCCCACGCTCACTCGCGCTTGAAATCGACCGCCAACTGCCGTTGGTTCACGGAGTTCACGGATCCGTGCGTGGAGCGTATCGCGTGCGGTCAACCCTTCGCTTGAGAGGTGTTGTTGCTCAACGAACTTGTCACAGCCAACTGCTCAGTGAGTCTGTCGATCTCCCCACATGGAGAAGGGGTCTGTGGAGCGGCGCACGGTCACGTGTCGGAAGAGCCGTCCCGTCACGGAGATGCCGGTTGAAGACTAATCGCGACTTCCACCTCTTCGGGCGAAAGTCCAACAAGGTCGACGCTTCCCACGAACCTGCCGGGTTGTCATCGACCGCACGTTCCCCTTCGACGACATCATCGAGGCGACTCGCTACGTCGAGTCCGGGCACGAAACCGGGAACGTGGTCATAACAGTGGCCACGTCGTCGCCGGCAGCCTGATTGAAAGCGGTCGGGGCAGCGGGTACCGCCCCGTGGGGAGCGGGTACCGCGGAGGTGGCGGCCGAGCGGAGCAACTAAGTCGTGCTGGTCCCGGCGAGAGGAGTCGACCCAACAGTAAACCTCACCTGGGCACGAGGGCTTCTCCGCGGCGAGCAACAGAGCTGCGGATGAGCGTGTGGCCGCCGGCCGCCGCGTGAATCGATCGGGCATAGCGCTTGTTATGTGCCGTCTGCCAGCTCAAGGCGTACCAGGCGATAAACAGTAAAGTGGCTACTTCAACAATCACGCCGCGACAGCGGCCCGGTGGGGGCGCGACCCTCCATCGAGTCAGCCGAAACGCTCGGCGATGGCCTCGGCAATAGCGGCTGGAGCGTCCTCCTGGATGTAGTGCTTCGCGTCGGGTAGTTTGAGAACGCGCGCGTCGCTGAAGGCTGCCCGCATGCGGGTGATCATTGCGGGCCGAAAGCCAATGTCCTTCATTCCCCAGACGATCAGAGCGGGCTTCAACCCGAGCTTGTCAGGCACGTCATGGGACAGGCGCTCCAACAATGGCGTCGCGTCGACGATCTGTCTCGGCATGACCGCGACGCCGCGGCGGGCCGCAGGGGAAGGCTGGGCGCCCCGATAGTGCTTCTTCTCCAGCTCGCTCAGCTTCCTGGCGCTCGAGATCGGCATGATCCGCTCGACGAAGAAGTTGTCATCGATGATCTTGCGCTGCATCAGCTCCGTACCCATGATGCGGCTGAACCACCGGAACGGCAGGCTCGGCGGCCAGAACCAGGTATTGCCGAGGACGACGCCCGACACGCGATCAGCCCGTCGCGTTGCCACCGCCATCGAGACGGGCCCGCCCCAGTCCTGGCCCATCACCATGAGGCCATCGAGGCCCAGGTAGTCCACCAGTTCCCCCGTCGTCCGCGCATGCTCTTCGATGGTGTAGTCGTACCTCTCCGGACGCTCGGAGAGCCCGAACCCCAGGTAGTCGACCGCGATGCAGCGAAAGCGGTCAGCCAGCCGCGCCACGACGCCGCGATAGAGGAAGCTCCAGGTTGGATTGCCATGGCAGAACAGGATCGGCGTTCCCGAGCCCTCGTCGATGTAGTGCATCCGGCCAGCCGAGGAGTCAAACCAGCGCGACTTGAACGGGTAGAGCGTGCGATCCGGCACAAACTCGATGTTCATCGGGCCACCTTCACGATTTCGGTACGGAGTCGTCGGAGCCCCAGCCATTGGACGCCCGCCAGAGCCGCTACCACGGCGGTCACCAGCGCCAGGCCCAGGTTCCCCTCATCGGTCAGGACGTGTCCGAGCGCGATCACGACGATCGCACCGACGATCCAGGCCACATCGGCGGAGACCGCCATCCATCCCACAACGGGCGTTAGCTGGCGGCGCGCGGCGCCGGCGAGCAGGAGCGCGGCGAAGCCGAGGAGGGCAAGTCCGCTCGCCACGAGGACGACCCGGTCCAGCCCGAGGAGGGCATCTAGGTGGGCCGATCCCAGCGCCAGGACTGCGCCACTGAGCCCGGAGAATGCAGCATTGGCGGCCAGCGCCGCCCGGAGGGGATAGCCGGGCCAAGATTGCGCTCGGTCGGCAGTGGGGGTGACGTTCATGGCCGCATGGTAGGGCGGCTCCGACGGCAATTCAATTACCTCTGAGGTAGTCGCAACCGTCCAGTGGTCCGCTATGATCGGGTGGTGAACGAGGTCGGGAGAGCTTCGTTTGGAGCCGCCATGAGGCGCTGGCGCGCGCTGCGGCGCGTGAGCCAACTCGACCTGGCGCTCGACGCTGGCGTTTCGCAGCGTCACGTCAGCTTTCTCGAGTCGGGGCGGGCGAGCCCGAGTCGCCACATGGTGGTCCAACTCGCACAGGCCCTCGACGTGCCGCTTCGCGATCGCAACGCGCTTCTGCGCGCGGCCGGATACGCCCCGATCTACGCCGAGCACGGGCTCGACTCGGAAGAGCTGAGCCAAGTTCGTCATGTCCTTGAGGTCATCATCGCTGCCCACGGGCCGATCCCGGCATACGTCGTCGACCGCTCATGGACGGTCGTGCTCTCCAATCGCTCCGCGAGGCTCCTCACCGCCTGGTTTATAAGGCCCGAATCTCCGCTCGTGGCTGGCGGCCTCAACATCGCCCGCCTTTTGCTGCATCCTGACGGGCTGCGTCGATCGATCGCCAACTGGGAGGCTGTCGCACCCGTCCTGCTCGACCGCCTTGATCGCGAGATCTCGGCCCGTCCCGACGATGATCTACTGCGAGACCTCGCCGCCGAACTCAGGACCTACCCCGGCGTGGGTGACCTCCCGCGGCGTCCGCGACTGCCGAGCGCGGGTGACCTCCTGGTCCCGATTCACCTTCGAGGACGCGGCGTCGAGGCTCGCCTCTTCACGACGATTGCCACCATCGGTACGGCCCAGGACATCACCCTCGAAGAGCTGCGCATCGAAACGTTGCTTCCCGCCGACGCCGATAGCGAGGCCTGGCTGCGACAGCTTGCAACCCGCTGAGACAAGCCAAGCCCTCGTCGGCGTGGTGCCTCGCGAGGCGGTGTAGAAAGCAGCAGCCACAGCGCAGCGCGGCGACAGCGTGGGCGAGCACTCGCGCCGTCTTCTCGGCTCGAGGAGTCGCCGGACGAAGGGGCGCGTGGCGGAAGTCCGGGAGAGTGAAGCGCCGGATCCAGCCCGACCTCCGCGTCGAACTGATCGATGGGTCGGTGATCGGGTACGCGGAAGCTGGTGACCCCGCAGGCTTCCCGCTGCTGTACCTGCACGGTAGCCCGAGCTCTCGCCTGGAGGTCGAGCTTCCGGGCATCGGAGAGGCAGCCGAGGATCTGCGCATTCGGGTCATCGCGCCGGACCGCCCGGGCATGGGCCTCACGGCGTTCTTTCCCTACTCGATCCCGTAGCACGACACCATCCGGAGTCAGGCAGCCTATGTGGGCTTTGGAGCACCTGCGCCTGGCGTCAGCTAG
>JBHENV010000294.1:0-4336 GCA_046261895.1 Candidatus Limnocylindria bacterium | reverse complement strand
CCGCGATCACGAGGCGCGCCCGCTTATCGTTCGCCTGGCCGAGATGGGCCTCTAGACACCGATGCGCCTGGCGACCATCGCCTGGCGCGGGCTGCTCGCCCGCCCCCTGCGCACGGCACTGGCGATCATCGGGGTCGCGCTTGGAGTCGCCGTGGTGGCGGCCACGATCATCACCAGCGCGGCCTCGGACGCCGCACTCCGCAGTGCCACGGCCGACCTGCTCGGCGCCGCGGACGTGCGCCTGCGTGCCTTCGCCGAGACCGGCTTCACGCCGCGCACTGTTCAGGCACTGCGCGCGAATGCGGAGATCATGACCGCTGCGGCCGTCTCCGAGCGGCGATTGGTCGTGCACACCGCGCCCGGCGACGACGAGCAGGTTTTCTCGCTGGTCACCATCGGCATCGATCCCGAGATCGACGCGCAAGTGCGGGAGCCGCGGCTGACGGCGGGTGTCCCGCTCTCCGCCGAGAGTCCCACCGATGCGCTGGTTGCCGCGTCGTGGGCGGCACGCCACGGGCTTGGCCTTGGCGACGAGCTGCGGCTGGACGGGCGGCGCGAGGGCGTGCCGCCGCTGCGCATCATCGGCCTCATGGCCGACACCGGGTTCGCCGCCCTCGAGCGCGGCGAGGTGCTCGTCGTATCGCGGTCGACGCTCGACGAGTCGTTCGAGATGCCGGCGCCGATTCGATACGTCGACCTGGATCTCGGCGACGGCGACGGCGACGGCGACCTGTCGGGTCGGATCGCGTCGGTGACCAACGGCCTGGACGAGCCCTTCATCGTCGAGACGGCGGCGGACGCGGCCCAGCGCCTCGCATCCGCCCAGGCGAGCTTCGGCAGCGTGGCGTTCCTGTTCGGCCTGGTGGCGATGGTGGTCGGCGCATTCCTGGTCGGCAACACGCTGGCCATGACGGTCGGCGAGCGGACGCGCGACTTCGGCCTGCTCCGCGCCGCCGGGCTCACCTCGCGGCAGGTGCTCGGGCTGGTCCTGCGCCAGGGGCTGGCGCTCGGGATCGCGGGTGGCGTGCTCGGCGTGATGCTGGGCATCGTGCTGGCGGCGGGCATGATCGCCTTCCTGGCGTCGACGCGAGCAGCGCTCGTGGAGGGCCTGGTCCTGCCGCCGCTCGGCCTGCTGCTCGCCTTCGCGCTCGGCCTGGGCGTGACGCTGGCGGGTGCGATCGTTCCGGCGCTCCGGGCGGCGCGGCTCTCGCCCGTCAACGCCCTCCGCCCGTCCAACCGGTCCGGCCTCGACCTCAGCGATCGGCTGCGTACGCTCGTCGTGGCAGAGCTCGTCGTGGTCGCCGTCGGGATCCTGTTCTTCCCGATCGAGCGCGGCACCCCGCTCCTCCCGCTGGTCCTGTCGCTGGCGCTGCTCCTGGGTGGGGCGGTCGCGACCGCGTTCGTGCTGGAGCCGCTCGGCAGGATCATCGGTCGGCCCCTCGAGTGGTTCTTCGGCGCCCAGGGGTTGCTCGGACGCGTGAACCTGTCGCGGGACCGCGTTCGCACCGGCCTGACGGTCGGCGCGATGATGATCGCCCTGGCCTCCGTCGTCGCGCTCGGCACCGTGGCCGAGTCGGCGCGCGCGGGCGCCGAACGCTGGGTCGCCTCGATCCTTCCGGGCGGCAACGCGATCCGCAGCAGCGTGCCTCTCGACGTCGAGGCGTTCCGGCCCAGCTTCGACCGCACGCCCGGCGTGCAGGTGGCGAGCCCGGTGCTCGAGGTGCCGGCCGTCCGCGTCGCCGACGACGAGCAGCAGGAGCTCATCCTGGCCGGGATCGATCCGAACGTCTTCCAGGACGCAGGAGCTCTCATCGTGTCGGGTGCCGCGCGCGCCGATGCCTACGCTGCGCTGCGTAACGGCGGCGCAGTGCTGGTGCCCGCACCGTTCGCCGCCCGGGAGGAGGTCGAGGTGGGGGACACGCTGGCCATCGGGCAGCCGGGAGCGGAGACGGCCGACTTCGTGGTGGCCGGCATCGTCGAGTACACGATCCCGGCTCGCACGCCGGACGGCGCGCTGCTCATCAGCGCGGCCGAGGCGCGCGACCTGTTTGGCGTCACGGCCGCCTCGTTGTGGGTCATGGTGCCCCAGGCCGGGATCGCCCCCTCCACCTTCGCCTCCGCCGTGCGCGAGACCGCCGGGCAGCTGGCGGCGCAGCCCCTGACCGCGCGCGACCTCGCCGGCGAGCTCGGACGATCGCTCGATCGGCTGGTCGGCCTCTTCGACGTGCTGGCGCTCATCGCGGTGGTCATCGGTGCACTGGGCATCGTCAACACCCTTGGGATCGGCATCAGCGAGCGCATCCGCGAGATCGCGATCCTGCGCTCGCACGGCATGACGGTCGGCCAGGTGCAGGCCATGGTCGTGGCCGAGGCGGCGATCATGGGCGCCATCGCCGGGGTGCTGGCCATCGTCACCGGCCTGGGCGTCGCGGTTGCCCTCGTCAACGGAGGCGCGTCGGCGGATCTCGGGGGCGGCGTCCAGCTGCCGTGGGGGCTGCTCATCGCCGTCGTCCTGGTCGGTACCGGCGCCGCCGCGCTGGCTGGTCTCTATCCGGCGCGCGTGGCGGCCTCGCTCCCGATCGTGCGCCATCTCAAGCAGTTCGAATAGGAGGACCGATGCGCTTCTGGGAGGCAACCGCCGGCCGTGCCTTCGTCGGCAGGCTGGACACCGGGTCGGACCTGGTGCAGGGGATCGAGCGCTTCTGCGCCGAGCATGGGATCGTGGCCGCGCAGGTTACCGTCATCGGTGCGGTGCGCCACGCGCGATTCGCGTATTACGAGCAGGACGATCATCGTTACCGGGAGCTCGATTCGGCCACCCACCACGAGATCGTCGGTTTCACCGGCAACATCTCGTTGCGCGACGACCGTCCCTTCCTGCACGCGCACGCCACCTTCGCCGATGCGGACGGTGCCACCGTCGGCGGTCACCTCCTGCCGGGCTGCGAGATTTTCGCCGGCGAGGTCATGATCCGCGAGATCGGCGGCGCATCGTTGGTCCGGCGGCCCGATGAGGCCACGGGGCTCGCCCTGTGGTGATGGCTTTGGAGCCGCAGGCGCGAAGCCATCCGACATGAGAACTGCCTGAGCCCGAGCTGAGACCCATCGGCTTCGAAGAGGAGTGAGCGCTCATGGCGGGAATCTGGCGCAACTACGGACTCAGCATCTCCCTGGTCATGCTGTTCACCTTCAGCTGGGGACTCCAGACCTGGATGGGCTGGACGGAGTTCGTGGCGGAGCAGCAGCAGCACGGACAGCAGGCGCAGGCGTTCGGCGACGACGGGTACGTCTGGCGCTGGGGCCAGGCCACGTTCGAGAACTGGCAGTCAGAGTTCCTTCAGGTCTTCGTTTTCGTCGTCCTCACGACCTTCCTGGTCCACCGAAAGAGCCACGAGTCGCCCCACACCGATTACGACACCGAGTCGGCGCTGCGGAGGATCGAGGCCAAGGTGGACGGGCTGACCGCTAAGCAAGGGAGCTAGACCGTGGCGAAGAAGGACGAGACCGACATCCGGCAGGATGACGTCCGGGATGAGCATCTCGGGGACGTGCACATCGGCGCTCATTGGGCCTATCTGGGCATCGTCATGGTCGGTGGCTCTCTGCTGATGATCGCCCTGATCGGGTCCCTCGGGGCGACCGGCGGCTGAAGCGCCGACGAAGGCACGGACCAGCGCAAGTTCGGCGATCGCGCGCCGGTAGCCGATGCACTGCCCTGACAGGCGTCGCCCGCCGGACACCGCGAATGGCGCCTGGACGACAGGACACAGGTGACCACGTTGACCCGCGGCCGGTCGGCTGTGGCATCGCGTCCGCAGAGCATCCGGGGAGAAGATTCGCGCAGGTTGGCATATGACCCGCCCGAAACGGAGGACGAGATGAACGCCTACGCGACCCACGAGCTAGCCAACATCCACCAGCACGAGCTCATCGCCGAGGCGGACCACGGACGCCTGGTCAAGGAAGCGCGCCTCGCTTCACGCGGCAACCATGTCCCGGCTCGGCGGCCACTCATCTGGCTGCGCGAGGCGGCCGCTGCCTTCGCGGTCCGGCTCAGGACTGTCACGCGCGCGCAGGCCGGCAACCACTGAGGTCTCGGCGCCCGTACGGCGCACTCCACTCACGACGGCGGGTCCTGCGATCCGCCGTCGTGACGGCATTCGCAGCCATGTGAGCGGCCTCTGCACATTGCCGCGCTCGAGGCGCAGGGGCATACTCGACGGAAGCTGTCGCAGGGGAATGTGTCGGTCGACGCGGAGACGGTCTGGCTCATGGACGGAGGCGCGGGGACGCTCACTCCCGTGAACATCACGACCGGGGAGGCGGGACAACCGAT
>JBHENV010000293.1:0-4531 GCA_046261895.1 Candidatus Limnocylindria bacterium | reverse complement strand
GGTCTGCTCGAACCGCCGCTTTGCGGCTCGGTAATAGGCCATGTAGTCGTCCACCCGGAGCGTGGCCTCCTCCCGCGCCCCGCCGCCGAGGACAACCCTCATCCACTCGGGCTGGACGCCCTGGATGCGGGTCAGCTGCTCCACGTAGCTGCAGATCTGCAGGACGGCGCCGGCCTTTACGTGGCGCGCCAGCTTGGTGTCTGCGACCTCGTAGTGGTAGGGACCCCAGACCGATGGCTGCTGCGGCGATTCCACGCGCAGCAGGAAGTCGGCATACCCGAGCCATCTGCCGTCGAAGAAGGTCGCCTGGAAAACCACCTCGGCGCCGGACGCCATGGCGGCGATCGTCTCCTCGGCCTGGCGGCGAATCCGCTCGCCGCGCTCCTCGTCGTCGTTCCGCGCGATCTCAACCACGCCGCGGCCGGCCGAGCTCAGGTCGGCGAGGTATCTGGCCTCGTGCTGAAAGCCGCGCATGCGAATGACGTCCAGCTCGGGATCGTCCCTCATCGGCCGCTTCACGAGGCCGGCCAGCGCCGCCCGCTCGAGCGCCGTCAGGTGCTCGCAGGCCAGGTATCCGACCAGATCGGTCGCCGAAAAGACCGGCTGGCCGTCGATCAGCTGCAATGAACTCTCCTCCCCATGCCGAGCAGCGTACCGAATCGGCGAGACAGCTCGTACGTCGCAATGGGCATTCGACGTGGTCACAATCGATGGATGCAGATCGCCGTCGCCATTTGGGTCCTCATCCTGGTCAGCGCTTGCGGCGTGGTTCCGGGCGTTCTGCCAGGCGGCGCGGTGGTCGACGGCCCGCCGGCACCTTTCCCCGAATGCCAGGCCGAGCGCTACGCGTTCGTCGGGGAGAGCTCGTTGGCGGCGCTCGGGTTGAATGAGTTCGCTGGTCCCGAAGCCGGTCGCACCGGGATGATCTGGGTTACCGCCGACCCGGTCGTCGTGGACATGGGTCCGGGCCCAGGGGCCGTGCCGCCGCAGCCGAGTCGCATGATGTGCGCGGAGTGGCCGGACGGGAGCGGCATGGCGGCACCGGTCTCCGACGATTGGCAGCCGCCGGTGACGAATGCCGCCCCGGCGGCGGCGCCGTTCCCGCTGGCACCGGTCCTCGGCGTGGTGCTGCTCGTGGTCCTCACCGGCGTGTCGTTCCTTGCGTTCCGAGATGGCTCACGCACGGAAGGCTGACCGACCGCTACTGGACGCAGAACTCGTTGCCCTCCGGGTCGTTCATGCGCACCCAGTACTCGCCGTGCTTCTCCATGGCCCCGCGCTCGTCGGTCGCTCCGAGGTCCTTCAGCCGGGAGACCTCCGCGTCCACTCGGGCGCGACGCTCATCCAGCGGGACCGATGACCCACCTCCCACGTTCAGGTCGAGGTGAACGCGGTTCTTGGCCGTCTTGCCCTCCGGAACCTTCTGGAAGAAGACGCGTGGTCCGCTGCCGTCGGGATCCTCGATCGCTCGGGAGTCGTTCCAGTTCTCTTCGGGGATGCCCTCAGCGCGGGCCCAGTCGTCCCAGCTGGCGTGCGGCGCCGGCGGACTCGGGCTGATGTAGTGCAGTGCCTCCTCCCAAAACGCCGCGACGCGGGTGGGATCGGCGCAGTCGAACACGACCTGGACCTTGGTGGACATTGGTTCATCTCCATCGTGGGGTTGGGAGCATCATCGCGCGACATTCCTGACGCCTGCGGTCAGGAATGTCGTGACCCGGGTCACCCCGCGGCGATGGTGGGTTGCGGATCGGGAATTGCCCTGATGGGATCCGAGACGGCTCGCTCACGGCGAGCCAGGAATGCGAACGGGATGGCCAGCGCCTGGATCGCCCCGCACGCCACGTAGGAAGCCGGGTAGCCGAAGACGTCCGCCATCCTGCCCAGCGCCGGCTGTGCGACCACGCCGCCGCTCGACCCGATGAGGGAGTCGAACGACAGGACCGTCGCGCGCTGCTGTGAAGGAATCAGCCCGTTGATGAACGCCTGGCGCATCGGCTCCTCGATCGCGCCGATCAGCGCCCAGGCGGTCATCAGGACGAGCGCGATGACGAAGCTATCGGTCAGGCCGATGAGGACGAGCAGCACCACGGTGAGCACGCCCGCCGTGATGAGCGCATCCGTTCGCCGTCAGAAGAGCCGGCGGATGAGCGGGACGGTGAGCCCTCCCACGATCTGCGCCCCGGCCACGACGGCCGCCGCCAGGCCGGCGATGCCGTAGGCGCCCGAGTCCCCGTAGAGCTCGAGCAGGTAGGGCTGGAGCGCGTAGAAGGCGTAGAACCCCACGCCAACGCTGAACGGCGCCGCCAGCATCAGCCAGCGGACCGGGCGGTTGCGGAGCCCGCCGTCGACCGCGCCGGAGATCACCGTGCGCACCGCTGTGGCAGGTGTGACGCCTCGCTGCGGCGTGAATCCCAGATCGTGCATGAACCACCACGCCACCACCAGGGTCACGCCCAGCATGCCGGCCCGCAGGATGTACGGCACGCCAAGGTCGGTGAGCTGGGCGACGAAGCCGCCCGCCACGGAGCCGAAGAGCATCGCACCGCCACCGACGACCTGTGCCCGGCCGAAGACCGACTCCAGGTCACCGGTGAAGCCGGTCGCCGCCAGCGCGTCGACGAGCCAGGCTTCCGTCGCGCCGGAGAAAAAGGTGAAGCCGAGGCCGAGCAGCGCCGATGCGATCGCCCAGCCCCAGAACGGTGCCTGCAGATTCCACATGAGGAGGTAGAGAAGCGTGGCGAGCAGGAGTGTCCCGGCGCCGAGCATGAACGAGAGCCGGCGCCCGCGCGTGTCGGCGACGACGCCGGTAGGGATCTCGAAGATCACCTGGCCAAGCGTGAAGAACGCGTTGGCAGCAAAGGCCTCGGCGTTGCTGAGCCCGGCGTCGAGGAGAAAGAGGGTGTTGATGCCCCAAATGAACGACGCCGCCAGGGTCGTCAGGAGGATCAGGAGCAGGTACGTACGCTGAACGCCTCGGGCAGCATCGGTCACGCCGGCACTCTACCGGCCAGCGTGCCCAGCCGCCCGCCAATGAACGGGCGTCAACGAGACCGTCCCTCCTTGAGCATCTCGACCGACGTGCCGATGCGGCGCTGGCGCGTCTCATCGGTCTTCGCGCCCGTGACCTTGAGCACGTGATACGACTTCAGGCTGTAGGAGAGCTTGTCGAAGGTCGCGCGTGCCTTCGGTTCCGCATCGAGCGCCGCGGCGAAGTCATCAGGGACGGTCACCTCCCGTGGAGCAGTGTCCAGCTCGATGGCGACGTCCACCTCGTCTCCGCCCGTGACGCCCGCACCCGCTCGGTTCTCGGCGCTGACGCCCACCATGTATGTCCCGCCGTACACCGCCACCGTGTTGCGGTACGCGAAGCCGTTGATGGTCACCGTGATTGGCGGCCGCTTGCCGGAGCCGAGCGACTCGACGACCTCCGCCGGAATCTCGATACCGGTCGCCGTGCCCTCGCTCTTCAGGATGGTGGTGCGAAATCGCATCAGATGGCTCCTCAGCGCTTCGTGCTCATGCCGGCGGGACATTCTGGTTCAGGCGGAACAGGTTGCGCGGGTCGTATTGGCGCTTGACCTGAGACAGCCGCTCCCACGTGGCGCGGGGATAGGCGGCGCGCACGCGAGAGGGGCCCTCCTCGCCGAGGAAGTTGACGTATGCGCCGGCGTCTCCCTGGCCGAGCGCCTCCGCGAATTTGGCGACCCATGCCTCCCTGCCGACGCGATCAGCGGTCCCCTCGTAGAAGGCGGCGACGTTCACCATGATCCGGCTCTGCCGATGCGCGAAGGCCGTGTCGCCCGTCGGCACGCGGGCCATCGCCCCGCCCAGCACCCGCAGCTGCGCCACGCGCATCGGGGCGTCGGAGCCTTCGAGGTACTGCATGATCGTCTCGGCGACGCCGCGATCGACGTGGTCGATGAACATCGTGCGGGCCACCGCCAGCGGATGGTACGAGTCGTCGTCCGGCGGATACATCTCGGGGTACGGCATCGGCTTGACCATGTCGGCGAGGGGTGTGGCCAGGGCACGGAACGGCTGCATTGCTCGTTCGCCATCCTCCGCCTGGCCGGCGTAGGCCAGCATGCCCAGGATGACCAGCCGGCCCTGGACCTCCTCGGGGAGGAACGGCATCGGGGGTGCCGGCATGACGTTGCCGATCGCCGACGGCGCCTCGGGCGCCGCCTCCGACGCGGCGGTGAAGCCGGCGACGGTGTCGGCCGTAGCCGGCAATACGATCATGCCGCCGACGAACGAGTCGAGCGGCTGGAGCTCGAACTGGAAGCGAGTGGCAACGCCGAAGTTGCCGCCGCCGCCGCGGATGGCCCAGAACAGGTCGGGGTGCGTCTCGGCGTCGACGCGGAGCAGCTCGCCGTCGGCCGTGACGAGGTCGGCGGCCAGCAGGCTGTCGATCGTCATGCCGAACCTGCGCACGAGGTAGCCCACGCCGCCACCGAGGGTGATGCCGCCGAGCCCGACGGATCCGGTGTCCCCGAACCCGACGGCCAGCCCGTGCTCGGCGGCCGCCCCC
>JBHENV010000292.1:0-7797 GCA_046261895.1 Candidatus Limnocylindria bacterium | reverse complement strand
CTCCATCCTGAAGCAGGGCGCCTACCTCATCGCTTCGGTGCAGTCGGCCCTCACCGATACCGAAGTGATCGAGCTTCGCGACTCGCTCCTTGAGAAGGTTGCGAAGCACCGATCACGCGGTGTGGTCGTCGACGTCGCGGCGCTCGACATCATCGACTCGTTCGTCGCTCGGTCGCTTACCACGGTTGCGCGGACGAACCGCCTGCGTGGCGCGAAGACCGTCGTCGTCGGCATCCAGCCGGAGGTCGCTGTGGCTATGAGTCATTTCGGCCTCCGTCTGGATGACGCCTATACCGCACTGGACCTCGAGGCAGGCATTCAGCTTTTGACCGGCTGAGGGGTGACCCAGGTGCGCGACGAGATCCGAGTGCGGATCGCATCCGACGCGGACACCGTCATCGCGCGCCAAGCGGGACGCGATCAGGCGCTTCGCCTCGGTTTCTCGCGGACCGACGCCACATTCATCGCCACCGCGATCTCCGAAATCGCCCGAAATATCACCGTTCATGCCGGCGAGGGTGAGATCACTGTGGGTGGGCTCAGCGAGGACGGGCGGAACGGGCTGATCGTGACGGCGCGGGACGAGGGCCCCGGCATCCCGGACGTCCCTGCCGTCCTTCGCGATGACTACAGCTCCGAGCTCGGTCTCGGAATGGGCCTCTGGGGTGCGACGCGCCTCATGGACGAGATCGACGTCTCGTCTGAACCAGGCAAGGGCACCACGGTGACGATGAAGAAGTGGCGAGGGTTCGACGAGGTCGGGTCACTCCTCGGCACTAAATGACCCGCCGATCCGACGTTCGCCGCTCGGCGCACGGGCGCCCGCGTCGCTCGATCCCTCCGGCTCGCCTCGGGTCAGCAGACCGACACGTTCCGATCTACGAGGAGCGGGCCGAGGCCACGAAGGATGCGCGCGTTATCGAAAAGCTCAACCTCAACAAGGCCGCGTATACCGACACCGAGCGCGTCGAGGAGACCGTCCGCCGCGAAGAGTTCGACATCGACGATTCCCGTGGAGGCGAGTCGACGTCCTCACGACGGTGATGGAAATCTGGGTCGTCGTGGCTATCGTCATCGTCCTCGCCACTCTGGGCATGGAGAGGACCCGCGCGTACAGGATGCTTCCCGCCGTGCTGAATCGGCTACGCAGGCGGCGTACGGACTGACGACGGTCGAGTTCGGCGGGTAGAACGGGCGTGTTTCGACAGCTCGCCTCTTCAGGGCCAGGTGAAATCGGATGTTACCCCGCGGGGTTCGTACTGCGGCGGCTCGCTGCTGCTGAGGCGTCTGCCCTCCTCCGCCTTCGCCGCGTCCCTGCTACACTTCGACCTCCGAACCGCCATGCGCCATCGATGAGCTGCGGCGGTTCGCCGTGTGTACCCCCTCGAAGAGAACCGCCCTGATGAAGATCGCCGTCCCCCGCGAGACCGCCGAAGGCGAGACCCGCGTCGCCCTGACGCCGCAGATCGTCGGTCAGCTGGCCAGCGATGGTGTCGAGGTGCTCGTCCAGGCCGGCGCCGGCGAGGCGTCGTCCAACACCGACGAGGCGTACCGGGAAGCCGGCGCCACGCTCGTCCCCGATGCCCCCGCCCTGTATGGCCAGGCCAACGTCGTCGTCCGCGTCGGACGTCCGTCGGAGGAAGAGGTCGAGATGCTGCGCGAGGGCTCGATCCTCATCGGCACGCTGGGCACGCTCGCCAGGCCGGAGCTGGCGCAGAAGCTGGCGAAGCAGGGCGTGACCGCGATCAGCATGGACGCCATCCCGCGCATCACCCGCGCCCAATCCATGGATACGCTGTCCAGCCAGGCGACGGTCGGCGGCTACAAGGCCGTGCTGATCGCCGCCGAGCGGCTGCCGAAGTTCATGCCGCTGCTCACGACCGCCGCCGGTACCGTCCGGCCGGCCAGGGGGATCGTCATGGGCGCTGGTGTTGCCGGCCTCATGGCCATCGGCACCGCACGGCGCCTGGGCGCGGTGGTCGAGGCAACCGATGTCCGTCCCGCGGTCAAGGAGCAGGTTCAGAGCCTGGGCGGCACCTTCCTCGAGGTCGAGATGACCGATGACGAGAAGGCAAAGGCAGAGACCGCCGGCGGGTACGCGACCGAGATGAGCGGTGACTACAAGCGTCGGCAGGCGGAGCTGATCGCCGAGCGGGTCAAGGAAGCCGATTTCATCATCACGACCGCACTCATCCCGGGCCGCCCGGCCCCGAAGCTCGTGACCGACGCGATGGTGAAGAGCATGAAGCCGGGCAGTGTCATCGTCGACATGGCGGCCGAGATGGGCGGCAACGTCGAAGGCACGGAGCCCGGCAAGGAGGTCGTCCGCCACGGCGTGAGGATCATCGGATTTACGAACCTGCCGGCCACCATGCCGGGCAGCGCCACTCAGATGTACGCCAAGAACCTGCAGACCCTGATCAAGCACCTCGTCAAGGAGGGGGAGATCAGGATCGACCTGGAGGACGAGATCACGCGCGGCGCCACGATCACGCACGGCGGCAGGGTCGTCCACGCGGCGACGGCCAAGGCGCTCGGCATCGAACCGAACGAGAAGGATTCCTAGACCGATGGAGCTGTCCGCCTTCGAGCTGCTCTCGGCGCTCTTCATCCTCGTCCTCGCCGCCTTCGTCGGCTACGAGGTCGTGTCGAAGGTGCCGACCATGCTCCACACCCCGCTCATGAGCGGCGCCAATGCCGTCCACGGCGTGATCGTGGTGGGAGCCATGCTCGTCGCCGCCACCGCGACCGGTGCGGTCGGGATCATCCTCACGCTGCTCGCCGTGACCCTCGGCACGATCAACGTCGTCGGGGGCTTCGTGGTCACCGATCGCATGCTCGAGATGTTCAAGAAGCGTCCCGGTGATCGGTAGATGAGCACGCTGGATGTCCTCACCTACGTCGTCTGGCTGATCGCCAGTATCACCTTCATCCTCGCCCTGAAGTTCCTTGCATCGCCGTCGACGGCACGCCGCGGGAACCAGCTCGGAGCCGCCGGCATGACGCTCGTGGTGGCCTGGACCTTCCTGGTCCGCGACGGCGAGCTCTCGATCCCCGATACCTGGTGGGTCATCGTCGCCGGTGCTGTCATCGGCGCGGTCGCCGGCTGGCTCGGCGCCAAGCGCGTGGCCATGACCGCCATGCCGCAGATGGTCGCCATCTTCAACGGCGCGGGCGGTGGCGCCGCCGCGCTGGTGGCCATGGTGGAGTTCCTGCGCGACGTCGACCTGCACCCGGGCGAGCTGCTGCCGCTCGCGTTCATCATCGCCACGCTTCTCGGCGCGATCATCGGCTCCGTCAGCCTGACCGGCTCGGTCGTGGCCTTCGGCAAGCTCCAGGGCCTGATCGCGTCTCGCCCGGTGAAGTATCCCGGCTCGCAGATCGTGACCGCGGCACTCTTCGTGGCACTGGTCGCCATCGGCATCTACCTCGCCGCAGTGGAGCCGAGCGTTCCGCTCTTCCTTCTCTTCGTAGTCCTCTCGCTCATCCTGGGCGTGCAGCTGGTGATGCCGATCGGCGGCGCCGACATGCCGGTCGTCGTCTCGCTGCTCAACAGCTACACCGGCATCGCCGTTGCGGCGACGGGATTCGTGCTGAGCAACTACGCGCTGCTCATCGCCGGAACGCTCGTCGGCGCCTCGGGCGCGATCCTGACCCAGCTCATGACCAAGGCGATGAACCGGTCTCTCTTCAACGTCCTGTTCGCCGGCTTCGGCACCGGCGGTGGGACCGTGGCTGCCGGTCCCGACGGCGAGGAGCAGCTGCGCGAGATCAGCGCCGAGGACGCCGCCGTGCTGATGGCGTATGGCAAGCGCGTGATCATCGTTCCCGGCTACGGCATGGCGGTGGCCCAGGCGCAGGGTCCGGTCCGAGAGCTGATGGACCTGCTGGTTGCCAAGGGTGTCGACGTCCAGTTCGCCATCCATCCGGTCGCGGGCCGCATGCCGGGGCACATGAACGTGCTCCTGGCGGAGGCGAACGTGCCCTACGACCGCCTCAAGGAGATGGACGAGATCAACGACGACTTCGCCGATACCGACGTGGCGCTCATCATCGGCGCCAACGACGTGGTGAACCCGGCGGCGCGTGAGGAAGGCTCGCCGATTTCGGGCATGCCGATCCTCAACGTGGATCACGCGCAGAACATCATCGTCCTCAAGCGCGGACGCGGCGCCGGCTTCGCCGGCATCCCGAACCCGCTCTTCAGCAACGACAAGACGACCATGCTCTTTGGCGACGCGAAACCGTCCGTCGCAGCTCTCGTCGCCGGAGTGAAGCAGGCATAACCCGCTCTCCGGGCGGATTGGCAATCGCCCGCCGGGGCCCGCTCAGCGGCGCTGACCACGCACGAGACGATCACAGTCGCGCCCGAATCACAGGGAAGGAATGGACCCAATCAGGTCTGGCTGCGCCGGTCGGTGGCCTCGTCCCGGCTGCCGGTGACCAGATCCTTGATCTTGCCGGCCGTCTGCCCGAGCATCGCGGCGCCGGCGTTCGGCGTATCGGTATCAGCCGTGCCGTCGTGTGCCACGTCGAACAGAAACTTCTCGCAGTACGGAGCTGCGCGGCCCATGGTGTAGCCGACCAAGCTCTGTGCGTAGGTCTCACGGGCATCGGCGACGGTTCGCTTGCCCGTGATGATCTCGTGCATCAGGTTCAGTGTCAGCAGGTTTGCGGCTTCCGAATCACAGCGTGCGGCCGCCTCACCGGCGGTTCGGTCGACCAGGCAGCTGCCATCGTATTCGCCCAGGGCGGAGAACATCTCGACCGGCACGCGGTAGTCGATGAATTGCGTGAGGAAGTCGCTGTGCGGTGAAGGGAAGTCGTGGAGCACGACGTCGCTCGTCAACTCGGTCCGCTTCCATGGAGCGTTGTGATACCAGAACAGCTTCGTCGGCGTCGCCTCGTTTGGAAGGCCGTAATGTTCGATCAGTCCGCGAGCACCGTGCTGGGGTGCATCGGGCCAAGTGGCGATGACCCGCTCGACCTCGTCGCCGTCGACCGTCTGCCGCGCGCCGTCTTCCGTCTCATGCTCACCCTTGACTTTGTGGCTGATGGCATCTGCGGTGGCGCCGGCCAGGGTCGCCATCCGTTCGCTGGTCGGGAGTGCCTCGGCCTGCGTCCGTTCCTCGTCGCTGCTCATGGGTACCTGCGCTGCAATCCCGCTGACTCTGGGCACGCGAAGCGTGTTGCGGGTTCTGGAGAGTAGTCCGTCACGGGCGCTGCAGCGTTACACCACGCCTGAAACGCATCAGCGCAGTGCGGAGCATCACGTCTGTTTCCAGGCGGCGAGCGCCTCGCGCAGGCTGACGAGGACCGGCTTCGCGACCCACTCCTCGCGAAGCCGTCCAAATGCGCGCAGCAAGATTCGTATTTGGTCCAGATATGTCGCGCAGCCCTCACAGCCACGCAGATGCTCCTCGAGCCTGTCCTTGATCTGACGCGGAATGGTGTCCTCGAGGTAGTCGGTGACCAGCGCCACCAGCTCGCGGCACGTCAGGTCGCCCGGAGCGGCCTTCGGATCAGGTCGCATCAGGACATGCCTCGAGTGCGGATCGAAGCCGCGCCCGTGCGCGATGCAGCAGTACGCGCTGATTGCCGGGACTGATATCCAGCGCCAGGCACACGTCGCGGGCAGGCCAGCCCTCGATATCGCGCAGCACCACGACGATGCGCTGCGCGACCGGGAGATCCTCCAGCAGCGTGCGCAGATGTGCCTGCCACTCCGTGCTGAGGAGACGTTCCTCCACTTCGCCCTGCCATGAGCGAGGGTGCGCGCGCCAATGGCCTGGCCAGCTCGACGGATCATCGCTGAAACGGTCGGAGTCCACGGTAGCTTCGTGGTTGCCCTCGGCCTCGAGCGAAGCCACCCATCGGGATCGACCCTCCAGGTGGCCGCGACTGCGTGCGCGATTTGTCAGGATGCGTAGCATCCAGGTCCGCAGAGAGGAGCGACCCTCAAACCGTGGGAGTCCACTCAGGATGGCGATCCAGGTGTCCTGGACCACCTCTTCGGCAATCGCGAGCGACGGGACGAAGAGTGCCGCGATACGCCGCATCGGTCCGTGGTATCGAGCCACGAGCTCGCCGAAGGCCGCCTCGTCACGTTCGCGCAGTCGATCGAGCAGGCCGGCATCAGCATCGGTTCGCTGGCCGTCGTCTTGTGGTGGTAGGACGTCTGCGCTTGCCACGAGGCTCGTTCAATTCTTCAGGGCCGATCGTAGAAGGTCGAGCGTACGACACCTCAGTCTTCAGCGCCGGGATGTGCTCCATAGCGCGGCGGCGATGAGCGGGAGCTGCAACGGGAGGCGTGCCCATCTGATCCAGCCAGTCGGCACGCCGTCGATGGGCACCTGGCTCACTGCCGCATAGAGGTTGACCGGAAATACCAGCACGAGGAACGTGGCCGTCGCGACGCCCGCCGCGCCCCGGAATCGGCGCGGTCCAAGCAGGCCCGCCGCCAGGACGAGCTCCATCACACCGGTGATCGCGACGAGCTCCGGTCGGAAGGGGACGGCCTCGGGAAGATGCGCCACGTACGGGCGCGGCGAGACGAAATGGGCCATCCCCGCAACAGACAGAAAGACAGCGAGGCCGATGCGCACGACCGTTCGCGCGTTGCTCATCGTGACAGGCTAGTCGGAGTACGGGCGTGACTGCCGTCTGGCGTCAGTTCCCCCCGGATGCCGTGGCCCGGAGATGTCATCGGCTTCAGTCGGGCGGCTCCCGGCATGCTCGCGGCCGGTACCCTTGCTGCATGACCGCCGGATGCCGCGCCGCGCCGTGACCGCCGATGACCGCTGGGTGTGCCTGGACGTCGGGGAGACGCTGATCGACGAGACGCGAATCTGGTCGCTGTGGGCCGACGAGCTCGGCGTGCCGCGCCTGACCCTGTTGGCGGCGCTCGGCGCGGTCATCGAGCGCGGCGGCGAGCACCGGGACGTCTTTCCGATCTTCGGGGCCGATGACTGGCAGCTGCGCCTGCCGGCGGTCGAGCTCACTTACGGTGGCTTCCGAGCGGATGACCTGTATCCCGACGCGGAGCGCGCGGTCGAGCGGCTCCGCGCGACGGGCTACCGGCTCGCCATCGTGGCCAACCAGCCCGAGGCGCGTGCGGCGCAGCTGCGTCGGATCGGAATCGAGACCGAGGTGATGGCGATGAGCGAGGGGCTGGGCGTGGCGAAGCCGGATCCCGCGTTCTACGGGCGCGCTCTGGAGCTGATGGGTTCACCCGACCCGGGTTCGGTCGCCTATGTCGGCGATCGGGTCGACAACGATATCCTGCCATCGGAGGCCGCCGGCCTGCGGTCGATCTGGATCCGCCGCGGCCCGTGGGGGGTCATCCAGCGCCTGCCACCCGCCTTCCAGCCCGCGCTCACCGTGGACTCGCTGGACGAGCTGGTCGAGCGCATCGACGATGCCTGGCCGGCATGACACCTCAGCGCTGGCGGCGGTCCACCAACAGGGCGGCCACCTCGCGGTCGCTCACTCCGAAGCGGCGAAGGGCGTGGCGGATGAGCTCGTTGCCGAGCTCACGCTCCGCGACCACGACGCGGGCCACACCCAGCCGGCGCAGATCTGCCTCTTCGGCGTCGGAGTGGGCGCGCGCCACGATCTCGATCCTCGGGTTGCGTGCGCGGGCGTAGACCACCGCCTGTCGCGTCGCAAGCGCGTCGGGGATTGCGACGATCAGCGCGTGGGCCTCGACCACCCGGGCCTGGTCCAGGACCGATTGCGCGCCGGCATCCCCGTAGATCACGGCCGCGCCGCTGACGCGCGCCTCGCGTGCATGTGAGT
>JBHENV010000291.1:0-5778 GCA_046261895.1 Candidatus Limnocylindria bacterium | reverse complement strand
CTCCTGCGGCGCGTCGCCGAGCAGGCAGACGACCTAATCGTCCTGAGCCAGCCGGACCGTCCGGCCGGGCGACGCCTCCAGCTGCGGGCGACGCCGGTCACGGCCTTCGCGCGCGAGCACGGCATCCCGGCGCTGACCCCTCAGCGGCTCCGTTCGCCGGAATCCGGGGAGGCGCTGCGCAGCTATGCGCCGGACGGCATCGTCCTGGTGGCCTACGGACAGCTTGTCCCGCAGGGGATCCTCGAGCTCACCGACCGGCCGCCGCTCAACGTCCATCCCTCGCTGCTGCCCCGTCATCGCGGCGCGGCGCCGGTGGCCGGGACGATCCTCGCCGGCGACCGAGAAGGCGGCGTGACGCTTATGGTGATGACGGCGCAGCTCGATGCGGGCCCAATCGTCCGCCGATGGACCGTCCCGCTCGGGGGCCGCGAGACGACCCCCGAGCTTGAGGCGACTCTCGCCGACCTGGCGGCCGACGTGGTGCCGACCGAGCTCGAGCGTTGGGCGGCGGGTGAGATCAGCCTCGAGCCACAGGACGATGCACTGGCGACCCACGTGCGCCCCTTCACGCGCAGTGATGGCTGGATCGACTGGCAGCGGCCGGCCGTCGCGATCGACCGCCAGGTACGGGCGCTTCAGCCATGGCCGGGTGCCTGGACCACCATCGACGGGCGGCGTATCCATGTTCGGCGCGCGCGCCCGGTCACGGGGGTCGACGGCGTGCCGATCGGCGTACTGCTGCCGGGAGAGACCCCGTGCGTCGCGTGTGGCGTCGGCGCCCTGGCGCTCGAGGTCGTGCAACCGGAGGGGCGGGCCACCATGACGGCCGCCGCGTGGATACGGGGCCTCGGACGAGAGCACATCCTCCTCGGCGCCGGCGGTCCGCTGGAAGTTGCGCGCTAGCGCGAACCGAGGGGCAGCTGCTCGGCCGGCTCGCCGGCCGGGTGGAGCAGGTTGTGGACGCTCCACACACCGTGGATTTGACCCGCCTCCGCCGCCAGCCGATCACGCATCTCGGCATCGGTGACTTCGCCGCGCAGGACCACGACCCCGCGCTCGACGTTCACGTTGATCGACCCCTTCGGCACCGACGGGTCGCGGAAGAGGATCGTCTCCACCTTCGAGGTCAGCGTCACGTCGTCCGGGAATGGCTGGCCGCCGTCCCCGCCGGAGTACCTCGCCGCCGCCAGGCTGCCGGACGCGGTTGACCTTGCCACGTTGAGTGTCCGTCCCGCCTGCCTGGCGCTGCGACGCACGATGGCGGCTCCCTGGTCAAGCATGCGAGCGCGACGCGCCCGACCCCGAGCAGGATCCAGAAGGAAGGCGGCCAGCGCCGCGGCTCCGCCGGTGAGGGCGGCTATCAACGTGGCTCCGAGCCAGCCCGGCCCGCGCGGTTCGCCGCGGATCAGTTGCCGGCCACGCCGTCCCGTGGACCCGGCATGTGTTCGCACCTCGCGGGTGCGCTTGTTGAGCTCCATGGCGTTTCTTCTCCAACGGTATGCGGGTTCGGAGCCATGCACCGCAGGCCGCGTGCCGTGACGCTCGCCGAACGAGCTCGGGAACGCGCGGATTTCGGTGGAGAACGAGGTCGGATATACTCATGGCAGCCCTCACGGAGGTGGGCTGACAATGATGCTTTTCGACCCGCTCTACATCGTCCTCCTGGTGGTCACGCTCGCCATTACCGGTTGGGCTGCGTGGCGCGTCCGTTCGACCTATGCGAAGTGGTCCAAGGTGGACTCAGGGATCAATCTGGACGCCTTCGATTTCGCGCGCCGGCTGCTTGACCGCCAGGGGCTGGGACACGTCAAGATCGAGCCGACTCCCGGCAAGCTGACCGATCACTACGACCCGCGGGGCAAGGTTCTGCGTGTCAGCACCCAGGTGGCGGACGGATCGGCGCTGGAGACCGCCGGCATTACGACCACCAGCACTCGACTCTCGGTGGCGGCCGCCGCCGTCATCGCTCACGAAGTGGGCCATGCGCTCCAGGACCACGCCGGGGAACCGGCCATGAAGCTGCGCCAGGCGATCGTGCCGGCCGCGCAGTTCGGATCGGGGATCGCGCCATGGCTGATCATCGCGGGCTTCTGGCTCCAGCTGACCGGCCTGGCGCTCGTCGGCCTCATCGGCTTCGGTGCCGCCGTCCTGTTCACCTTCGCCACGCTGCCGGTCGAGATCGGTGCATCGGGCAAGGCCCTCGCCTTCGTCAACGGCCTCGGCATGGTCGGCGACAAGCAGAGCGGCGCCCGCGAGGTGCTCAAGGCCGCGGCCTGGACCTACGTCGCCGGTGCGCTGACGGCACTTCTGACGTTTCTCTACTACGCGTGGCTCATCTTCGGGCGACGTGACTGAGCTTCCCATCGCCGGCCCGTCGCCGGCGATCAGCGAGATCGACACCGATTCGCTCGCCGCGTGGCTCGCAGCCCGCGGCGAGCCGGCATATCGGGTCGACCAGGTGCTCGATGGTGCGCATCGGCCCGGTACGAGCGGCTTCGGGGATCTCACCGCGCTGCCGGCGTCGCTGCGAGCGGACCTGGCGGCGGAGTTCCGGTTCAGCACGGTGGTGGACAGCCATGTGATCGGCGCGGATGGCGGGCTGACGGCCAAGGCGGTCCACGAGCTGGCGGATGGGCAGCGCATCGAGTCGGTTCTGATGCGGTACGCGGCTCGCGGCGCGATGTCCGAGCGGACGACGATCTGCATCAGCTCGCAGGCAGGGTGCGCCGTGAACTGCCCGTTCTGCGCGACCGGTCAGGCGGGCTTCGGGCGGCAGCTGACAGCCGGGGAGATCGTCGACCAGGTCCTGCACTGGCACCGACCGCCGTGGAACGCGCTCGGCAACGCCACGGCGGGGCACTACAACGTTGTCTTCATGGGGATGGGGGAGCCGCTCAACAATGCCGACCGGGTCTTCGAGGCCGTGCGGCTCCTCAACGACCCGCGGCGGCTCGGCATCGGGGCGCGGCACATCACGGTCAGCACCTCCGGCGTGGTGCCGGGGATGGACCGCATGATCGACGAGCTGCCCCAGGTCAACCTGGCCATCAGCCTGCACGCGGCGACCGATGCAGTGCGCGACGAGCTGGTGCCGATCAACCGGAAGTGGCCGATCGCGGAGGTGATTGCGGCCGGCCGGCGGTTCGCGGCCTGCACCGGCCGCCGGGTGAGCCTCGAGTACGTGATGATCGACGGGCTCAACGACACGGATAAGCAGGCCGCCGGCCTGATCGAGGTCGCCCGAGGCTGGCGGTCACACGTCAATCTCATCCCGCTCAATCCGACGCCCGGCTCGCGCTGGAGTGGCACGCCGGCGCCGGGCATCGACCGCTTCGTGCGCCGCCTGCGCGATGGCGGCGTCTCGGTCACAGTGCGGGACACGCGCGGGCGCGAGATCGACGCGGCGTGCGGGCAGCTCCACGCGCAGCTCTCCGGACGCTCACTGCGCGAGGCGCGGGAGGCAGCAGCCGCGGCTCCGGCATCGTGAGCGGCGGCGACCCGCACATCAGCGCCAGCATCCTCAACGCGGATTTCAGCCGCCTCGGCGACGAGGTCCGCCGCGCCGCCGACGGTGGCGTCGACTCGATTCATCTCGATGTCATGGACGGACACTTCGTCGACAACCTGACCCTTGGGCCGGTCGTCGTCTCCGCCGTGCGGCCGGCGAGCGAGCTGCCGTTCCACAGCCACCTCATGATCAGCAACCCGCTCGCCTACGTCGAGCGCTTCGCGGATGCGGGAAGTGACTTGATCGTCTTCCACGTCGAGGCCGACGACGACGCGTCCGAGGTGATCGAGGCGATCGAGCGGGCAGGCAAGCGGCCGGGCATTGCGCTCAACCCGGAGACGCCGGCGGAGGCGGTGCGTCCCTACCTGGACCGTGTCGATCTCCTGCTGGTCATGACCGTCTACCCCGGCTGGGGTGGCCAGTCGTTCATCGGCGGTGTCGTGCACAAGCTCTCGGCGTTGGCCGCCGAGATCCACCATCGGCAGCTCGCTCTGCCGATCGGAGTCGACGGCGGGGTCAACCTCGAGACGATCGGCCGCGCGCATGCCGCCGGCGCGGAAGTGCTCGTCACCGGCAGCGCCCTGTACGGTGCCGAGGGCGACCTGGCGCCCACGGTCGCGGCCCTCCGCGCCGCCGCCCGCGGCCACGACGCCGATTCGGACGCCGAAGGGACGTGACGCCGCTGCATCGCCGGCTCGTCCCGCCCGCGCTCGCCCTGTTGCTGGTCGCCCTCGTCGGTGTTGCGTGCAGCGACGAAGGACCGCAGCTCCCGTTCGTGCCGACGCCGGCCCCGACCCCTGAGCAGCCGCGCGAGGTCGTCGTCACGGTCGTGGCGCGGGGGAGTGACGATCCGGTGTCCGCCGCCGAAATCCGCGTCGACGGTGCATTGGTTCGGACGGCGGCCGATGGGAGCGCGACCGTCAGCGCCATGCGGGGAGCGCCCGTCGAGTTCGCGGCGGAGGGACATGACCCGGCCGAAGCGACCGTCCCCGACGAGGGCGAGCTGCGCGTCGAGCTGCGGCCTAACGTCGTCAGCGGCGTTCTCACCGACACCGACGGTGCGCCCATCGCCGGCGTGCGGGTCTTCATGGACGGCGGTGAGCAGATGGTCCAGTCCGACGAGGACGGCGCCTATGAGCTCCCCGGCATCCCGGATGATGCGACCGTCATCTACAAGATGCCGGGCTATCGGCTCGGCGAGATCCAGCCGGGCGACGAGATGAGCCGGGACCTCGCCATGCAGCCATTCGAGGCTCGCGCGCTTTACGCGCCGGCGGCCGTGTTCGAAGCACCCGGCCGGTTGGAGGAGATGCTGTCCCTGCTCGATCGGACCGAGGCGAACGCCCTCGTGATCGACGTCAAGGAGACGGACGGCCGGCTCTTCTATGCCACCGACCTCGAGACCGCCGCTGAAGTGGGCGCGGTGCGTGAGACGCCAATCTTCGACCTGCAGGAGCTGCTGCCGATGCTCGAGGAGCGTGGGATCTACACGATCGCGCGGATGGTGGTCATGAAGGACAACACGAGCGCGGTCGCCAGGCCGGAGCTGGCTGTCCGCAACAGCGCAACGGGGGAGCCGTGGCGCGACAACATCGGCGGCGCCTGGCTGGACCCATCCGCTCCGGGTGTGGCCGAGTACGTCGCCTCGATCGCCGGCGATCTGGCCGACAAGGGCTTCGACGAGGTCCAGCTCGACTACATCCGGTTCTTCAGCGATGGCCCGTACGCCGTTGCCGATACCAACCTGCCCAACACCCAGTCGTTCCGTCTCCCCGCGATCGACCGCGTGCTCCGCGTGGTGAGCCAGGAGCTGGACATGACGCGAACGTTCCTTGGCGCCGATGTCTTCCCGATCAGCTTTATCGTGCCCGACGACCAGGGAATCGGTCAGCGGCCGGAGGTGATCATGCCGTACGTCGACTACTTCTGCCCGATGGTCTACCCGTCGCACTACGGGCCCGGCGTGTTCGGCTTCGAGGTGCCGAACAACTTCCCGTACGAGGTGATTGACCAGACGCTCCAGATGATGAACGAGCAGGCAGAAGGACTGCCGATCGAGATCCGACCGTGGATCCAGGACTTCGGGTACGGCCAGTTCCCGCCCTACACCGCCGACCAGGTGCGAGCCGAGTTCGCCGCCGCCGCCGACAACGATGCGAAGGGCTGGATGATCTGGAACGCGCGAGCTGCCTTCACCGAGGCCGCCCTCGGGCCACCCCGGGAAGGCGAGGATGATGGACCGATGACCTCGGCGCCACCCGAGCCTTCGG
>JBHENV010000290.1:0-14210 GCA_046261895.1 Candidatus Limnocylindria bacterium | reverse complement strand
ATCGCCAGCAGCGTGATGAGGCCGAGCGTTGTGGCGTCGGCTTGCCCACGGGCGAGCAGTTGGTGCGGAAGCAGTATGGCGGGGACCGCGTCGCCGACCATGCTGATGCCAATCCAACCGAGACTGAGTGCGGCAATGCGGCGGTTCATGGAGTTGCGACCATCGAAGGGGTTCTATCGGGCCGACTGCGCCGCGCGCGATGGAGCTGCAGCCGTGCATGCCTGCCGTGTGCTGACCTTTTGTTCCGTGGTGCTCTCCAATCTGTATGCCGACCTGTGTATCACGAGTTCCAATTGGTGCAGGACATTGCCGGTACGGCCGACGGTTGCAAATCGACCTGCGTGACCGAAACGGTCCATGAGCCAGCAGGCGGCAATCATCACGGTGTCGCAGACATGATGATCTACAAGACCTGCACCATCCGGCGAGTCGGGCGCTGACGCGACCCTTCGCAGCGTCCCGTCCGGGTAGGGCACATGCTCGAGCACCACATGAACGTCCCGAGGCCGATGCCGCCCGCCGTTGCGGCCTGCCGTAATCGAAGGCCGGCCAGTCGCCCGAGCACGATCGCGGCGAAGGCCACCCCCCAGCGCGCCGGCGGCCTGCCACACCAGGCCGCCGCCGATCGGCACTAATGGCAGGAACGGGATGGACAGCAGCGCGGCGAACGGCGAGCCAGCCGATGGCGTCGAAGCGTGTTGGCGGCGAAGGGGTACACAGTGCGCCGTGAGCGTGCCGGGTGGTTGATTTCCGGTTTCCTGCCGCGTAGGGTCACGACGAGGCGAATGACCGGCATCGGGTAATTGGCTGTGCCGAACACGCGCGCAAGAGGTGGGCAGTGGGAGGCTGGGCACAGGGCATTGCGGCACTGGCGGTGGCGGTCTTCCTCGGCGCCGCCGTCTTTGTGTGGTCGTCCCTCGGTACTACAGCGCCCGGCCGGATCCTCACTGCGGCCCTGCTTGGCGTTGCGGCGATCTTCATCCTGCTGCTGATTGACGGCAGGGCGAAGAAATACGGGGGCCGGCTCGCGCTGATCGTCGGCCCTGCCGCGCCGTGGATGCCGATCATCGCTGCTGCCACGACGATCGCGGCGCTGTTTCTCGAGCCTGCGGAGCCGAGCGCGGCGGGGCGAGAGCTGGCGGTCGTGATGGGAGTCGCAGCGGCGGCCGTCATCGGCTTGATCGGCTCATGGTCCGTCACGTTTCGGAGCCGCGCCGAGAAAGTGAACGCCCGCATGTACGCCGACATCCTGGAGAAGCATCGGGCCGTTAGCGTCCGGCTCACGTGCGCTGAGAAGTCATCGCGAGCCGGATGTGGCGCGGTGGACGAGGCGCGGGAACATGTACATTGGGTCGGGAAGGAGTTGGGTGTGGCCGCTCCCGAGAGGGAGGAACGCGGCCGGGAGTGGTGGTCCGGCTACGGGTATGCCAGTGCCTGGATGGCTCTGCATCGGGCCGAGGAGGCGCTTCTTCTCGTGGCCGATTCGGCGGAGCTGGTCGGTGTCGTGCTCCATGACCGCCTGCGGACATCGAACTCTCCGCTGGCGCACCTGCGCCAGCGCGTGAGGGACTCGCAGGCCGACCTCGACCGCATTGCCACCGCCGTGTCACCGTCACACCGGACCGGATTCATGCGGAGGCTCGCGGTGGACACCGCGTCGGATCGGGCAGCCCGCGTGCGAACCGAGGTCGCCGCCGTTCGAAGGGCGATCAACGAGTTCCGCGACTCGCGATGGGACGGGCTTGCCAGGGCTCGCAATCGCCTGAATTACACGACCGCCCTGACGGCATGGACCGGCTACCTGCTCCTGATCCTCTCGCTCGGGTTGCAGGCGTCACGGGAAGCGGCTGCCGCGGCGGCCGTGTTCTTTCTGATCGGTGCCCTCATCGGGCTGTTCGCGCAGCTGCGGCTCGACGCGCAGCGTGAAGAGGTCGTGGAGGACTTCGGGATGGCCGCCGCCCGGCTCCGCCAGACGGTCGTCGCATCGGGGATCGCCGCCGTCGCTGGTGTCCTGATCGTGACCATCGCGGCAGGGGCCACCGGGACATCGGAAGGCGCCGGAACGGACACCCTCGGGGGTGTCTTCAACCTGGATGCCAATCCCGCGCAACTGTTGATCGCAGCCGTTTTCGGCCTCTCGCCCGCGCTCCTCATCGAGCGCCTTACCGCCAGCGCCGACCAATACCGCGCCGACCTGAAGGAAACCGAGACGGGCGAGGGCGGTGCCGCAAGCTACGCCGACGATGCCCACCGCGCCGCGCAGTCATGAAGCGGCGCACGTGGGAAGCGTGAGCATGTTGCACGTCCCAGCGGCGGGCGCAAGCGACCTGGAGAGCCTTGACACGCCGTCGCTCGCTGGTCGACGCTGGCTACCTGCTGTCTGATCAGGGGTTGAGATGGGATTTCGCGACGAGATTGCCGGCAAGGCTCAGCAGACGCAGCTCGGGAGCTCTCATGCAGACAGCCCTGAGCCGCGGCAAACGCCGCCGCCACGGAACGAGGGCTACTGGCAGAGGTTCGAGCGCGGATGGGTGTATTGGTCGCCCGGCACCGGTGCCCATGCTGTCTACGGAGCGATCTTCGCAAAGTGGGCGGAGTTGCGGTGGGAACAGGGAATGCTCGCATTTCCAACGACCGACGAATTGGCGACGCCGGATGGCCGCGGCCGCTACAACCATTTCCAGGGCGGTTCGGTCTACTGGACGCCGGCGACCGGCGCCCACGAGGTACACGGCGCGATCCGGCAGCTCTGGAGTCGACTCGGATGGGAGCGGAGCTTCCTTGGATATCCAACGACCGATGAACTGGCGACGCCGGATGGCCGCGGCCGCTACAACCATTTCCAGGGCGGTTCGGTCTCCTGGACGCCGGCGACGGGCGCCCGAGCCGAGGCATGGATCCCGAATGGCGACTTTGAGAACGGGCAGCTTGCGCCGTGGCAACCGGCCGGCGCCGCCTTCTCCGACCAACCGACGCCAGGGGGCGAGATGCGGCGGATCATCCACGTCAATCCGAGCCCCGTGCCGCTTGGAGGAGATTACTGGGAAGGCGGCTACGACATTGCCGAGCGCACGAATGTCGCGGCGAGCGGAAGCTGGTGGATCAGCACAGCGGACGCCGCGACTGGCACGCTCACGTCGCCTGAGTACCGACTCCATGCTGCCGCCCCGTGGTTCAGCCTCCTGATCGGGAGCGGGGGCGACGCACGGGACATTCGCGCCGAGCTGCTGGTCCTGGCAACGTCAGACAACCGCACCCGCTTCGAAGATGCCCCGAAGCCCGACGGTGGTCGTCACACGCACCGGACTGTCGGCATGGCGGGGCGTCGCTACTACGTCCTGAATGAGGCAACGGGTGACGGGACCAGTACCCTGCGGCGTGTTGCGGTCAACATCGCGCCGTATGCCGGTGAAACCGCCCGCGTGCGGCTCGTCGACAACTCGGTGAGTGGCCGTCTTCTGGTCGATGACGTGCGCATGAGCGCGGAGCGCCCGGAGGATTGGTCTCGGCCACCCCTGAGTACGGCTCAACGGACTCCGCTGTGGGGATTCGCCGACACCCATGCCCACCCCATGGCGAACCTGGGGTTCGGCGGCCGTATCATCTTCGGCCGTCCGGAGGGATCGCTTGATCATGCGCTGCCAAGCTGCGAGGCGTCGCATGGACCGGGCGGTATTGGGTGGTTCGGCGCGAGCGGCAACCTCGCAGTCGCCGGCGCCGAGGGAGGAACGGGCCACCTCACCGGCGGGTATCCGGCCTTTGATGGTTGGCCTCGGTTCTACACACGCATCCACCAGCAGATGCACCTAGACTGGATTCGGAGAGCGTGGGAAGGCGGATTGCGCCTCATGAGTGCGCTGGCCGTCAACAACGTGCTGATCGGCACCACGGTGGGGACGGACGGCCAGCCAGTCGACGACGTCAGCACTGCCAACCGGCAGATCGACGCGATCAAGGGAATGGCGTCCCGGAACAGTGGCTGGATGCAGGTTGCATATTCGGCCGCGGACGCGCGCCGAATCGTTGGCCAGAACAAGCTGGCCCTTGTTCTCGGGATCGAGCTCGATACGCTTGGCAATTGGATCAGCCGCAGCGACGTCACGGCCCGTCAATCCACGTTCGGCCGCATGGTGGCCCGGGATCTTCCTGTTCGCGCGCTGCCGGATGATCTCAATCAGGCGCGCGATGCAGTACGCGCAGAGCTGGAGCGCCTTCATCGTCTCGGCGTGCGCCAGGTGACACCGCTTCACTTCGCGAATAACGCCTTCGGTGGAGTCGCCATATACAACCGCTGGTTCAACCAGACGAACGCTGCTGTTACGGGCGCCGTGTACGAGGCCGAGGACGGCTGGGACCAAGGTGTCCGATACCGCCTGGACAAGGACACCGGCGATGACATCGGCAGGACGCTGATCACCGGGAATGCCTGGAGTGCGGCCTGGACGACGCTGCGTTCCCACCGCAACGTCCGGGGCCTTACGCCGCACGGACAGGTGCTGCTTGAGGAGATGGCCCGCCTCGGACTCATCCTCGATATCGACCATTTCTCGCAGAAGGCAACCGAGGCGGCGCTCGGCACCCTGGAACGCCTCGGTTATCCGACACTGTCTTCTCACACCGGGTTCATGGAGCTGGGGATCACTGGGACCGAACCGTTCACTGGCGACGCCGAACGGGACTTCACGACATACGCCACCACAAAGGTCACTCACGTTGCCCATGAGTCACTGAAGTCGGCCGAGGTCATCCAGCGGATCCGTCGCCTCGGCGGCGTGATCGCACCCATCACGATCGTCGACTCAGTACGCGACCGCTTGCCGTACAGCGGTCGCGTAGCGAACGACTGTGACGGCTCATCGAAAACGTGGGCGCAGAAGTACCTCTATGGCATCGATCGAATGGGAGGCCAGGGTGTCGCGCTCGCCTCGGACCGGGGCTTCCTCGAGTTTCCCGGCCCGCGCTTCGGGACGTATGCGGCCTACGCGTTGCACGAGGATGAACGTGCGCGACCGCGGCGGCGCCATCAGGCCAGCCAACAGCGGAATGGAGTGCGGTATGACTCCCCGATTCGCGACTGGCGCCCGTACCGGTTCGAGGATCGCGGGGAGCTGTACGACGGCCTGCAGCGCGACATCTGGCGTGCCATCGCGGTTCATCGAGCAGGGCAGAACCCGTGGCTCGGCGCCGTGGCCGATGTCGGTGGCCGAGTTGAGAACTTCGTCAAGGGGTTTTCAGCGGCGACGGAAGGGCGGCTTGACGGCCCGGGCCTCTTCAGTGGCGACGCTCCATGGGAGCAGCGTGCCGCATACTGCGTGAGAGTCGGAATTCAGCCGGGTGCCCTCCAGCAGTACTCTGGCGAGGTACGCGTCCGCCAACTGTACGACGTCGTGCGCCCGATCTGGGAGTTGGCGTCGCGCATGGATGGCCCGAACCGCCCGCTCCGCCGGAGCAGAGCCGGACGGCGAGACTTCGATATCAACATCGATGGCGTCGCACACTACGGAATGCTCCCTGATTTTCTCCAGGACCTGAAGAACGTGGGCGTCACCTCGAGCGAGTTGGGAACCTTGTTCCGTTCGAGCGAGGACTACATACGGATGTGGGAGCGATGCGACGAGCGGTCCGTGGCACTACGGCGCTAGGTTCCGCGCAGCGCCACGCCTGGGTCGGGTGAGTGATTCCGTGAAGCAGCCCCTCCCTGCGGCCGTCCGTCACGACCCGCTATTCCGCCTTGCTGGAATCGGCGGCGGCCGCTGGGTTCTGGCGGCCGCGATCGTTGCACTCAACGCGGTCACGCTCGTCGTGCTGCCGAAGGTCTGGAGTGCACCGCAGCAGGCACTGACCGACCTCGATGTGGTTGGCCGTGCGACCTGGGCGCTGGTCGGCGTGCCGGTCGCACTGTTCCTCTACTTCTGGGTACCAATCGCCATCTCGACGCTCATCCCGGAGCTGCGTTCGAACGGAGCGCTGGTCGATCGTGCAGACGGCGACCCCGTCGTTCCAGCGCGCCGCGGGCTCTCTGGCGTGGAGGAGCCAGACACTGGCCTCGACGCCCTCGCAGCCAAGATCGACGCGCGGATGGACAGCAGGGTGTGGCCGGTGGCTGGCGTCATCGCTGTCGCCGGATCCCTGGCGCTGGAAGTGCCGACGCTCGGCTCCGCAAGTTCCTCGACCCGAGCGCTGACCGTGTTGGAGCTGGTCGGCACGGCCACGCCGGTGTACGCCGGGACTGTATTAATCCTCAGGCTGGTGTTCGGAATGGTGGCGACAACACGGTCCATCGGGCGGGCCGAGCCTCGAGTGATACCAGCCCACGCCGACGACGCGGGCGGCTGGGGAGGTTTCGGTCGCCGGTTCTTCGTGCTCGCGCTGGCAGCGGTGCTCTACGGCGTGGTGGGCATCGTCGTCAACGCGGCAGCCATCGCCTCGGGCACCGATCCGTCGAAGTCGCCGGCCTCGCTCATCACCCTCGCCTACTTCGTCGTCCTTCCCCCGATGGTGGTCGGGGCGTGGTTCTATGCCCCACATCAGGCGATGCTCAAAGCCCGCAGCGCGGCGCTGGCGCCGCTGTCGCGCGCTGTCGAGCATGCGGCTCTGGCGGGGCTGGAGCCGGCAGACTCGGGCGATGATCCGGTCGCCGTGGTCCGAGCCGGATCGGACCGCTTGACGGAGCTCGAGCGCCGCCGTGAACTCCTCGTCCGAGCCTATCCTGTGTGGCCGCTTCGCCTCGTCGAGCTGCGGACAGTCTGGGCGACCGCGTTCCTTCCGGTGGTCACCGCCGTGGTGACGGCGGTCGCGGGCATCGTCGCCCGGTGGTTGGCGCCTCCGCCTCCCCCGTAGGCATAGCATCGCCGGCCAGCTCCTCACCTTGCTCGTACTGATTCGCGTCGTCCGTAGGCAAGGGGCGTCAACCGCCCGTTGACCGCAGTGGCTTCGCGGGCGTACGGTTGCCCGTGCCACCCACCTCGGAGCCGAGACCGATGACCAGCCTTCGCGTCCACCACGAGCAGCTGGGCTGAGCGATGCGCATCCCGATCCTCTACGGGATCGTCACCTACGTCGGAGAAGGCCTCGACCGTCGCTTCCACTGGAACAGGATGCCCCTCCCGCTGGGGATCCTGAGCATCATCGGCCTGCGGGAACGCCTGCGCCAGAAGAACCTGCACGACACCGGCCTTCCCGACCCACCGGCCGGCAAGACATGGGATCGGCGCTACCTCACCGCCCGGACGATCGACGGTAGCTACAACGACCTCGATCGACCGATGATGGGCAGCGTCGGTACCCGGTTCGGTCGCAACGTCCCGATCTCCGAGACATGGCCGGACCAGCAGCCGCGGATCCTGGAACCCGACCCTCGGCGCGTCAGCCGGGACCTTCTGACGCGCGACGAGTTCATCCCGGCGACCACGCTGAACGTGATCGCTGCCGCCTGGATCCAGTTCGAGGTGCACGACTGGCTGAGCCACGGGAAGGGCGACTGGGAGAAGGCCTGGGAATTGGAACTCGCTGCCGACGACGACTGGCCGGAGCGGCCGATGCGGATCCCGGCCACGCGGCCGGATCCGACCTATCGGTCCGACAGCGGCGAGCCGGTCACGTTTGCCACCGCGGACAGCCACTGGTGGGACGGCTCCCAGATCTACGGCAGCACCGAGCCGTACGTCTCGATGGTGCGCACCGGCCAGGATGGCAAGCTCCGGATCGACCCAGACGGCCTCCTGCCGAAGGAGCTCGAGGCCGGCGTCGACCTGACCGATGCGGCCGGCAACTTCTGGATCGGCCTCGGCGTGCTCCATTCGCTGTTCATGCAGGAGCACAACGCGGTCTGCGATCGGCTGAAGGCCGAATACCCGGACTGGAGCGACGACCAGCTCTACGACAAGGCACGCCTGGTGATCGCGGCCCTGATGGCCAAGATTCACACCGTCGAGTGGACGCCCGCCGTCACGGCCCATCCGACCATGGAATACGCCATGCGCGCCAACTGGTGGGGCCTGAAGGGCGAGGGTGGTGGCCCACGTCGCGGGATCCTGCGCAACAGCGACATGGTCTTCGGCATCATGGGATCGCCGACCGATCACCACGGCGCACCCTACTCGCTGACCGAGGAGTTCGTCGCCGTCTATCGGATGCACCCGCTTCTGCCGGACGAGTTCACCTTCCGCTCGGCTGATGACGACCGCGTGTTGGCCGAGCTGACCTTTCCGGAGGTCGGCGCCCTGTCGACGCGCCAACGCCTCGAGGAGCTGTCGGTGGCGAACGCGTTCTACTCGCTCGGCGTCGCCCATCCGGGAGCGATCACGCTCCACAACTACCCGCGCTTCCTGCAGCATTTCGACCGGCCCGACGGCACGATCCTCGACCTCGCCGCCACCGACGTCCTGCGCAGCCGCGAGCGTGGGGTGCCGCGCTACAACGCCTTCCGGCGCGCCTTCCGCCTCCCGCCCGCTCGTGACTTCGACGATCTCACCGATAACCCGGAGTGGGCTCGCCAGCTGCGCGAGGTCTACGACGACGTGGAAGACGTCGACGTCATGGTCGGCATGTACGCCGAGCCGCTGTTGGAGGGGTTCGCCTTCAGCGAAACGGCGTTCCGCGTCTTCGCGCTGATGGCCTCCCGGCGGCTGAAGAGCGACCGATTCTTCACCCGCGACTTCACCGCGCGGGTCTACACCCAGACAGGGCTCGACTGGATCGCCGACAACACGATGGTCAGCATCCTGCTGCGCCACCATCCGCGCCTCGCGCCAGCCCTCGAGGGCGTCAAGAATGCATTCACCCCGTGGAACCGAGTCGGCGGGTGAGCGGCTCGCCGGTGCCGGTCGTCGCCCTCGGCCTCATCCGCCTCGCCAATGGCCTCGTGGCACTGTTCGCCCCCGCGTTCCTGCTCCGCGCGCTTGGCTCGAGCCAGGGCGCCAGCCCGCCGGCCACCTACATCCTCCGCATGTTCGGGATCCGGACCGTCTTCTTGGGTCTCGACCTCCTCGCCATGGGCCCTGCGCATCGGCGCGAGGCGTTGCAACGGGCGCCGATCATCCACGCCACCGATGCTCTGGCCGCCATAGGCGCGGGCATCACCCGACAGCTCCCGCCGAAGGCCGCCGCAACCGCCCTCGGCATCTCATCGGTCAATCTCGGGCTGGCGGTCGTGGCACGCAAGTCCAGGGACCGATAGCGGCACACCTGACAGGCTTCGGCGGCAACGTCGTCAGCACGCCGCAGACCTCGTCAGCCCCCGGAACGTTGTGGATTCCAGCGAGCTAGGCGGCTGGCGATGGAACCTCATCCTGGTAGTACGCCATGACCTCCTCGATCATCTTGTCCCAGGCGTTGTCCCCGTGCTCCCTGAAGCGAGAGACCTCGTAGCAACCCAGCGGATGCTCGATGACGTTCAGGAGACACTTGTTGCCGTACGTGCACCGCTTCTCGGGCTCCGGACCATCCTTCCCCTCGCGAAAGAGCTGTGGGAGGTTCGGGTTGGCCAGAAGTGAGCGGGCCATGGAGACAGCATCGCAATCGCCGCTCGTGATGGCCTTTCGTATACGGGAGGCGCTCTGCCAGCCCCCGGTGCAGATCACCGGAATTGAGACAGCCCGTTTGATCGCGCGCGCGTCCCGCGCGAGCAGGCCCTCTACCCGATCCTGGACGGCGCGGCCATCATCGACGAAGTGCTGCGTCCTCTTCCACATCGTCGCCGGGATCCAGCGCAGCCATGGGAAGCGGAACAGGATGAAGTTGCGGAACGTGTGCGTGCCGCTCGCGATCATGCTCTGGTACGTGCGCGCGGCCCCATTCCAGTCGATCGGTCCAGCGGGGTTGTACGGGTGCGGAAATGAGCTGCCTACGGACACGTGGATCGCATCGGCGCCTGCCTCCTCGACCCACCTGGCGACCTGGAGCGTCTCGTCCAGGGTGTTCCCGATCTCGCGCTCAACCGGATACGTCGCCGCGTTGTGAAGGTCGCGGCTGCTGAGCTTGACACCAAGAAAGACGTCGTGACCGACCCGTTGCCGAATTCCTCTGATGACGTCCAGGAGGAAGCGCGCGCGGTTCTCGAGCGAGCCACCATATTCGTCCGAGCGGTCGTTGATCGCAGAGCTCAGGAACTGGCTGAACAGGTAACCGTTCGAGGAGTGGAGCTCCAGGCCGTCGACGCCGGCCTCGCGCGCACGCGCGGCTCCGTCGGCGAAGCGACCGATCACCCACCTGATCTCCTCGCGCGTCATGGCCCGCGAGCGCATCCCGTGGAACGCGTCGACCTTGCTGGTGGAGCTCAGGGCGACGGTGCCCTGGTTCTCGATCCCCCGGATGTCGTGCTGGCGCCCGCCGTGCGACAGCTGGAGGATGAACCTGCAGTCGTACTCGTGCACCTGCTTGACGAGCTCGCGCCAGAACGCGACCCGCGAGTCGCGGTCGATCATCGCGTAATTCGGCAGAATCCGGCCCCGGACGTCTATCGGGACGTGAGACGAGATGATTGCTCCGACGCCGCCCCTCGCGAACCGCTTCTCGAAGTTGATCCTCGCCAGCGTGCCGCTGCCGTCGTAATTGTCGACGCGCCCTGAGATGCTCGACCGGATCAGCCTGTTCGGGATCGTGAGATTGCGGAAGGTCAGCGGTTGAAAGATGACGTCGGCAGCATCCATGGCCCCGTTCCCTCGCCCGTCGTGGTTGAGCTCGGACTGGCTCGCGGTCGATCCTAGTCCGGTTGCAGGCGAGTGCACAATGGGGGGAAGGCACTCTCGACGGGCCACGCCGGGGACAGAGCCTTCAGCGACGGCGACGAATGCTGCGTGAGCTGCCCGCACTCGCAGCGAGCAGCCCAAGGAGGCCCAGCATGGTCATCGGCAGCGATGCACTGGTGGCCGGAACGCTCACGCTCGTCTCCGGCAGTCCGGCGGCGGCTTCGGGGGCGGCGGCGGCACGAGCAGCAGCCTGTGCCGCGGCCTCAGCGGCGGCCCTGGCGGCAGGCCGGGCGACAGCCCGCTCCGCGTCAGTGTCGACGTCCGGATCAACCGGATCAACCGAATCGGGCGTCGGCGGGGTAACGATCGGGTCCATCGGGCCGGCCGCGGCCGACAGGACGTACTCGAGGGTCCGCTCGTAGCCGTCGCCATCCCAGACGAAGAGCAGCACGGTGTGCTCGCCTGCGGTGTAGGTGAGCGTCAGGTCCATGGTCGGATCGAAGTAGTTGCTGCCATCGTCGAAGCTCGGCTTGGCGATCAGCTCGCTGGCGACCTGCTCGCCATCGACGTACCACATGAACCCGCATTGCACGCTGCAGTCGATCACGCTGCCGGTCAGGGTGTATGGCGTGCCGGCCACGATGGTCAAGTCCTCGTCGCGGCGGTACGGCGCTCCCGTCCGCAAGCGGTAGCCCGCAGGCGCTACGCTCGTGCCGATGCCCCAGCGCCCGAGCGGTACGGTCACATTCCTGTTCTCCGACATCGAGGGGTCAACGCGGCTGCTCCGTGACCTTGGGTCCGAGGGGTACGGCGCCGCGCTCGACGATCATCGGCGCCTCGTCCGCGAGGCGGTCGCCACGGCGGGCGGAACCGAGATCGACACACAGGGCGACGCCTTCTTCGTTGCATTCCCACGCGCCGAGGATGCGGCGCGGGCAGCGGTCGAGATCCAGCGGCGCATGGTGGCCCACCGCTGGCCTTGGGGCGGTCAGCTGCGCGTGCGCATCGGCATCCATTCGACAGGTGCCGTAGTCGGCGAGGAGGGATACGTCGGGATCGGCGTCCATCGCGCGGCGCGAATCTGCGCCGCGGCCCACGGCGGTCAGGTGGTCGTCTCCAACGCGTCCGCTGAGCTCCTGCGCGACGCGGAAGGGCGGTTCACGTTGGCAGATCTTGGCTTGCATTGGCTCAAGGATCTCTCCGAACCGGAGCACCTCTTCCAGCTCGCCACGGACGGCCCGCCCGATCGGTTCCCGCCGCTACGCAGCCTCGACAACCGGCCCACGAACCTGCCGTCGCAGCCGACGCCGCTCATCGGCCGCGAGCGCGAGCTCGCCGTGATCGCGGCCATGCTGCGCGGCGATGTCCGAATGGCGACCCTGACCGGCGCCGGCGGCTCGGGCAAGACACGGCTCGCGCTGGAGGTCGCCAGGGAGCTGCTCGACGACTATTCCGATGGCGTCTTCCACGTGCCCCTGGCGACCGTCGGCGATCCATCGCTCGTCCTGCCGACCATCGCCAAGGCACTCGGCATCAACGAGGGTGCCGGGCAGTCGTTAGCCGCCTACCTCACACCTCGCCACCTTCTGCTCGTAATCGACAACGTCGAGCAGGTGGCGTCGGCGGCGCCCGACCTCGCGGCACTGCTGGCTTCGGCCCCAGAGGTCCGGATGCTCGTTACCAGCCGGGAGCCGATGCACGTCTCGGCCGAGCAGGTCCTGTCCGTCGGGCCGATGGCCGGGGATGATGCCGTATCGCTGTTCGCGGCGCGGGCGGCAGCAGCGCGCTCCGACTTCGCGCTTACCGACGACAACCGCCCTGTCGTCGCGGAGATCTGCGCGCGGCTCGATAGGCTGCCGCTCGCCATCGAGCTCGCCGCCGCGCGGATCAGTGTCCTCACTCCCGAGGCGATGATCACCCGCCTCATCGACCGCCTGAAGCTCCTCACCGGCGGTCCGCGCGACCAGCCGGCCCGGCATCGGACGCTTCGAGACACAATCGCGTGGAGCCACGACCTGCTGACCGGTGCGGAGCGCGACTTGTTCGCCTGCCTGAGCGTCTTCGCCGGCCAGTTCAGTCTCAATGCGGCCGAGAGCGTCTGCGACGCCGACCTCGACGTCCTGGGCTCGCTCGTCGACCGCAGCCTGGTGCGCCGCGACGGCGACCGATTCGGGATGCTGTCCACAATCCGCGACTACGCGGCGGAGCGACTTGCCGAGCGTGGCGAGTCTGCCGCCGTTCGTGAACGGCACGCCGCCTGCTTCGAGGCCCTAGCCGACCATGCCTACGCCGAGCGCCATCGGCAATCCGCGACCATGGCGTATGAGCTGGCGCTCGACCACGACGACCTCCGGGACGCCCTCGACTGGCTGAGCCAGACCGATCCCCGCCGCTTCAGCCGCCTGGCGGGCGCCCTCGGCTGGTTCTGGCACGCGCACTCCCACTTCGTCGAGGGGCGTGCGCGGGTGGAGGCGGCGCTCGCCATCATTCCCGCCAATGCCGGCGAGGATCGCGCGCGGCTCCTCTCGGCGGCCACCGAGCTCGCCGCATGGCAGGGCGACAGCGTTGCGGCGGAGCGGTTCGGCATGCAGGCCGCGGAGGCATGGCGTGCGCTGGACCGCAACGTGGAGGTCGGTCTCGTCCTGTACGACCTGGGCTGGGGTCATTTCTTCGCCGGAGAGGACGACGCCGCGAGGCAACGGCTTGAGGCGAGCCTCGAGATCCACGAGTCTCACGGGGATTCGCTGCTCACCAACCGAGCGCAACTGGGTCTGCTCCAGGTGCTGGTCGCCGTCGGCGACGTGGCGACCGTGAAGCGCATCGGCCTGGAGGCGCTCGCCATGTCGCAGGCCCTCGGTGACCGTTGGTCCGAGCACTTCGCCCATCACTTCCTCGGTGACTGCGCCGTCATCGAGGGCGACGTTCCCGAGGCCGAGCGCCGCTACCGGCTCAGCCTTGTGGCCGCGTGGGAGACCGGCGACCAGGTGGAGACCTGCTACGAGCTGCAGGGCATGGCGATGGCGGCTGCCGGAGCGGGCAATGCTACGCGTGCCCTCCGGCTGGCATCGGCCGCCGAAGCGAAGATTGGCAAGCTCGGCGTCGAGGGCATCCCGCCCTTCTGGGTCGCCCTCGTCGACCGTCACGTAGCCACTGCCCGCGCGCAGCTCGGCGACGAACAGGCTGACGAAGCATGGGCCGCGGGGTCTGAGCTCTCGCTTCGTGAAGCCGTCGACGAAGCGCTCGGCGCGGGATTGTCCTGCTGAGAGCGGCAACTTCGGACAGCTGCCCGCGAATGTTACATGACTGCGCCGGTAGCGCTCGGTCCCCCACGCTCAGTAGCACAGGGCTCGACCCGACGAGCTCGCTCGCCTGCTCAAGGGTGCACGGGTCGCTGCGAAGTCGGGACAAAGGACGGCTGCTGTCAATCGCGCACGCGATGCGGCGTAACAGGCATTGGCTCCAGGGCGGGCAGCTCTCGCTACACGGCTATGCGCCCGGCAAGGCCAGGCACCACGACCACCG
>JBHENV010000289.1:0-12904 GCA_046261895.1 Candidatus Limnocylindria bacterium | reverse complement strand
GTTGGCCCCGGACGGCCGCTCGATCGGCGCCTGTACGGTATCGCCCTCGCCGCTGCCGACGGAAGCGCCTGGTTCGTCGCCTGCGACCCGGATGCCGAGGCCGTCGAGAGGCTGCCCGCCCAGCTCTTGCGCGAGGACCGGGTCCGGACCGGTCACGACCTCAAGCAGCTGGTGACGACGCTTTGGGCGGATCGTTCGCTGGAGTTGCGCGGATCGTTCGTCGACACCCTCGTGGCCGGCTACATGGTCAACCAGGCGATGCGATCGCAGACAATCGAGGATCTCGCCGCGCAGCACTTCAGCGTCGAGCTGCCGCCGAAGCCGGTGAACTTGGAGACCGGCGCGGAGGAGCAGGCGATGGCCCGCCGCGCGGCGGCGGAGGCGCTGACCGCACTGCTGGCTCGCCCCACCCTCCAGGGCCAGCTGGCCGACGGTGGGTTGGCGCATCTCTTCGATGAGGTCGAGATGCCGCTCCTCTCGGTCCTCGCGCGGATGGAGAAGGCCGGGGTGGCGATCGACCTGGGAGCGCTGGCTGCCATGAGCCAGGAGTTCGGCGCCACTCTCGCCGATCTCGAGGCCCGGATCTACGGCCACGTCGGGCACGAGTTCAATATCGGCTCGCCGCGTCAGCTCGAGACGATCCTGTTCGACGAGCTGGAGCTGCCTTCGACGAAGCGGACCCGGACGAGCCGCTCGACCGATGCATCCGTCCTGGAGGAGCTCCGCGGGAGGCACGAGGTAGTTGGCCTCATCCTCGAGCACCGCCAGATCTCGAAGCTCAAGTCGACCTACGTCGACGCGCTCCCCACGCTCGTCGACGCCGAGGCGCGCCTGCACACCACCTACCAGCAGGCGGTGGCCGCCACCGGGCGCCTGTCGAGCACCGATCCGAACCTCCAGAACATCCCGATCCGCACGGCGCTCGGCCGGCGCATCAGGCGCGCCTTCGTGGCGCCGGCGGAGAAGCTGCTGCTCGGTGCGGACTACTCGCAGCAGGAGCTGCGCATCCTGGCGCATGTCTCGCAGGACCCGGGACTGAAGGCCGACTTCGCGGCGCATGCCGACATCCATCTCGCCGCCGCGGCCCGCGTCCTCGGGCTTGCCCCTGAACGGGTCGGCCCGAAGGAGCGCAGTGTCGCCAAGATGATCAACTACGGGATCGCCTATGGACTCTCCGACTTCGGGCTTGCGCAGCGCCTCAGCATCCCGCGGGAGGAGGCGCACGTCTTCATCGAGGACTACTACGCCGCCTACCCGGGCATCCGGCGGTACACGACGGAGATGAAGATCCTAGCGCGCGACCAGGGATTCGTGACCACCCTGCTGGGCCGGCGTCGATACCTGCCGGAGCTGGCGGCCCGTAACCCGTCCCTGCGATCGGCGGGGGAGCGGATGGCGATCAACATGCCGATCCAGGGCACCGCGGCCGACGGCATGAAGATCGCCATGGTGCGGGTGGATTCGGCGTTGCGCGAGCGCGGCCTTCGCTCGCGGATGCTGCTCCAGGTCCACGACGAGCTCGTCTTCGAAACCGATGAGGAGGAGCTGCCAATCCTGGCCGGCCTGGCGCGGGACCTGATGCGCTCCGCGTTGCCGCTCGACGTTCCGCTCGAGGTCGATCTCAAGGTCGGCGCGAACTGGGAGGAGATGGATCGTTACCTTCCCACCGACGACGGGGCCGGTTGGCGGCGCGTCCCGAAGTCCGCCGGAGACGTCGCCCGCGAGGAGGCCGAGGAAGAGGTCGCAGCGGCGCTGGTGACATGACGCGGGCTGGGTGGATGGTCGAATCTCCTCGACCAATCCGGACCTCGACCCGTGTGGCGGGGCTAACAGCGATCGAGCGACGCAACCGACCGAGCTCCGTGTCGATCTGCCCCGCATCACGGTCAGACGGCCATGGAGCTCGCTGCCGTTGGCCGTTAGCCCCGTGACGCGGGTCAATGGCGGTCCGTGGGCCCTGATCGGCGGCGGCGAACATGCCTGAGCTGCCCGAGGTCGAGACGGTCGCACGCGACCTGCAGAACCGGGTTGCCGGGGCGACGATCGCCGGCACGACGGTTTCCTGGGGCCGGACAATCAGGCATCCGCAGCCGCCCGAGCGATTCGCCGCCGAGATCGCCGGTGCCACGATCCAACGGGTCGGCCGCCGCGCGAAGACCGTCCTCCTGCACTTCGAGGACGCCCGTGTGATGACGGTCGCGCTGCGCATGACTGGCGCGCTGCTCGTGGCCGAAGCGGGAGCGCCCGCCGATCCGTACGCGCGGGTCGTCTTCGACCTCGCGGACGGCCGCCAGCTGCGCTACCGCGACGTGCGTAAATTTGGGCGGATCGGGCTGTGGCCCGGTGGTGGTCTGCGCAGCGTCGGCGGAGGCCGCGGCGCTCGGTCGAAGCGCGTCAAGGAGGGTATGCGCCGATATCGCATCGGGGAGGTCTTCAGCGGTCATGGTCCGGAGCCGCTGAGCCGGACATTCACTCGCGATCGGCTCGTCCAACGGCTCTCCCGGCGCTCGGCCAAGGTCAAGTCGCTGCTCCTCGACCAGAGCTTCATCGCCGGAGTGGGGAACATCTACGCCGACGAGGCGCTCTGGCGCGCGCGGCTCCACCCGCTCAGGACCGCCGACAGCCTCGACGAACGAGAGGTGCGGCGGCTGCATCGGGCGGTGCGCCAGGTGCTCAGGCAGGGGATCGTCAACCGGGGTGCCAGCCTCAGCGACTACGTCGGCGCGGACGGCGAGCCTGGCGCCAACGCCGAGCGCCTGGCGGTCTATCGGCGCACCGAGCAGCCGTGCTATCGCTGCGGCCGGCCGATCCGGCGCATCGTGGTGGGACAGCGCAGCACGCACTTCTGCCCGCGATGCCAGCCAGAGCCGGTAGCATCCGAGACGCCATGAAGGTGATCGGGCTGACCGGCAACATCGGCTGCGGGAAGAGCACGGTGGCCGGCATGCTCCGAGATGCGGGCGTCGCGACGATCGACGCCGACGCGGTCGCACGCGAGATACGGCACAACGACGCGGACGCGCGAGCGGAGATCCTGGAACGCTTCGGGACTTACGAGGCCGACGCACTGGCGCGCGTCGTCTTCAAGGACGCCAGCGCGCTGCGTGACCTGGAGCGAATCCTCCACCCGAGAGTCCGCGGCGCCGTTCGCGCCAGGCTGGCGGAGCTCGACCAGGGGGACGTCGAGGTCGCGGCGGTCGAAGTGATCAAGCTGATCGAGTCTCCGCTTGCCGATGCGTGTGACGAGATCTGGGTCGTCCGATGCGAGGAGGCGGACGCGATCCGCCGCCTGGCCGAATCGCGAGGCATGGACGAGGAGACCGCCCGACGGCGGCTCGCCAGCCAATCGACCCAGGAGGCGAAGCTCGCCGTGGCCGACGTGGTGATCGATGGATCGGCGCCGATCGAGGAGACGCGCCGCCAGGTCGGGCGAGCCCTGGCGACGCTGTGCTCCAGCTAGTCGAGGTTTGCCGCTGCGGGTGCCGGGAATCCGTACTCCTCGAGCAGCTGATCGAGCGTCGATCCCTCCGTCTCCGCCGTTCGATCGTCGGCATCGGCGCGAAGCACGAAGGTGAACTGCGCCCCCGCGGCCGTCAGCTGCGTGATCTTCTCGGCCGTGGCCAGGTCGGTGCGCAGGATGTAGAGCGTGCCGTTCCGCGACAGGATGTCGATCTGCTGGAGCGTCGTCTTCGTCGAGGGACCGGCCATCGGCAGGTTGGGTGGCGGCGACTCCTCCGCCGCTGCTTCGCCGGTCTGGCCCTCGAGCGGCGTGACCGTCAGCGTGGCGATGAGATCGACCAGCTGCCCGGGCTGCAGCGTGCCCGCCACCGCCCGATCGTCCGCAACGGTGATGCTCACGGCGCGAAGGTCGGGCATCGACGGATCGAATACCTCCCCCGGCGCGAGGATCGAGAAGGTCGCGCCGGCCTCGCTCGATGCAAGCAGGTTCGGCGTCACGAGCTGGCCGGCACCGATCGGCACCGCCGCAATCCGGCCGAGGACTTCATCGATGGTGACGAACGCGGTGGCGTTGACCGGGTCCACCGGCACGGAGCGCATGACGAGGTCCGCCTCCACGATCTCCTTGCGCCCGGGTATCTCCAGGGCGGAGACGACCACCTGGCGCGTCTCGACCTCCGCCTGGTCGGTCAGGCCGCTGGCCTGCAATGCGATGAATACGGTGGCGGCCACCAGCAGGGCGACGACGATGCCGGCGGCGATATAGACCTTCGATCGCCGGCTGTTCTTGTCTGAGTACTCGAGCTCCACGGAGCACATCTCCTATTCGTGTCTTAGGACCAGGGAATGAGGCGCGCGCGTTGCACCTGTCGCAGCGCCGCGCAGTCGGGATCCGCGCAGATCTCGCTGATCGCGCGGCCGGTGATGGTGTTGGCGTCGACACCGGCGACCTCGAACATGGCGAAGCCGATGAGGTCCACGTACTCGCCCTCGCTCGGCTGGTCGACCACGTAGATGGTGGCGACGGCGAGGTGGGTGACGGGTTGCGAGGATCCGTTCACGCCCCGCGCGCGAACGGTGAACTTGTAGCAGCCGCTCGCGAGCCCGTCGCTGTCGACGGTCATCGTCGAGGGCGTGCCCTGGCCGCCGCCGGGGGAGACGCTCGCGGGGCCGAACGTGACCGTCAGGCCGGCCGGCGCCGGTACGGGATTCAGGAGACAGTCGGTCAGGGAGCCAGTGTCCCAGCTCAGGCCGACGGCACCGCCGCTGCCCCAGCTCTTGTTGCGGACCCTGATCTCCAGCGTCATGGCGCCGCCGAGGACGTCGGTCGAACCGCTGAGCGTCGAGTTCTCGAGGCCGAAGTCCCTGGTCGCCCCCCCGACCTTCACTGCAATCGGGTTGCGTCGCGACTTCACCGGCGTGCTGGAGGTGCCATGGACCCACACGGTGTAGATCCCGGCCGGGACTGCCGTCGTCGAGATGTCCTCCATTCTGACGCTGGTGCCGTTCGTTGTCGGAGCGAAGTTGTCGGGGCTGAAGATCGGCTCGTTCATCCGACCCGCGAGGGGGATGCTGCGCCCGGCCACCGGGAGGATGTTGTCGCTCGCGAGCACCGCGTCCGCATCGCCGCGCAGGTCGAGTGCCACGGTGCCCGTGAACGCGGCGTTGCGGGCCACCTGGAAGGTCGGGCCATCGACCGGGACCAGCGCCGTCGAGGGAAGGACGATCTCGGGGGGCGGCGTGATGGAGAAGTCGGGGATCGCCTTGACGGTGCCGTCGTAGACGCCGAGCAGGATGCGGTCAAGCGGGGAGTAGAGATCGTCGAAGGCCGTCAGGAGGTGGCCGGTGCTGTGTCCCGACAGGGTTGCGACCTGGAGGTCGCCGGTCGGCGGCTCGATGGCCGCCGGGAACGCCGGTCCAGGGTACCCATCCGGGATGTACGCGGCCTGGTCGGCCTTCATCGTGGTCTCGTTGACGCCGGCGACCGCTCCGTTGTAGTAGTCGCGCGTCGTCGCGTCGCGGAAATCGCGGATGTCGAGGTTGATGAACCCGCGGAACTCGGAGCTGTTGTGCGCCTTGCTGCCGGTCCCGTAGATCTCGAACAGCGGGCCCTTCACGCCTTCACTCGCCGGCGTGCGCACGCCGTATCCGCGCGGATCCGGGTCCACGCTGCCGCTGCCACTCGACGCTTCGGTGGCGAGCACGTCGACGAAGCCGCCGCCGGGGCCGGGAGGCGCGGCATAGCGGCGGGCGACGATCGGCAATGCCGGATCCTGGACGAGCGTGCACTGAGCGCGAGCGCTCACGTTGAGGGTCGAAACGCCGACGACACGGGCGAGCGTCGTGTCGATCGTCGAGTGGATCGCGACGCGCGCGGCGCTGCTGGACACGACCACGCCGCTGACCAGCTCGTCGGGATCCAGGAAGCCGCTGCCGTCCTGGTCCTCGTACAACGGAGTGGTCTCCATGGTGCCGATGGCGCCGGCCGGTGATCCATGGACGTTCGTGCTGGCCACGCTTCGTGCGGTCTGGGCGGCCAGGTCGACGTCGGGGACGACACCATCGATGAGGGACTGGCAGGCAGCCAGCGCGCCGGCATCAGCCGCGGTCTGCAGGTGCCTGCGCTCGGCCATCAGCCGGCCGATGTCGACCGCGATCCCCGCCAGCGCCAGCAGGACGACAAGGCTGAGCGCCACGATGATCAACACCTGCCCGCGGGGCGCGGAGCCGCGGGGGTTCATCAGTTCATCACCATCGACGCATCGGCTTTCAGCTCGAAGAACCCGTTCCCGTCACCGTCGAGGATCGCGTCGAGGAGCGGCACGACAATCGACTGGTTGTATGCGAGCTGCACGCGAACGAGGCAGCCCTCGCCGCTGTCGGTGGTGCAGAAGTTTGCATCGGTGAGGTTGGGGCACGCCACGCCGGGCGCGGTCCCGGCGGTGCAGAAGGAGACTTCGACGTCGCCGTTCTGCCAGAGGTCGTGGGGGCCGTCCCCGTTGAGGTCAACGCCTCCGGGGCAGGGCGAGCTCGCGGAGAAGTGCGGCGCGCTCGGGCTGAGAAAGCCGAACGCCTGGGTCGCCGCCTGGATGGCGGCGCTGCATCGGTCGACGCCATTTGCGCTGCTGCTGTCGGTGCCGATGTAGCGGTGAATGGTGGCGGCGCGTGACGCTTCGCGGGCCGCGTTGGTGAGCGACACGCTGGCGCCGAAGAGCAGACCGAATTGGACGATGCCCACCACGACCACGAGAAGGGGCAGGAGGACGGCGGCGAACTCGACCATTGCCTGGCCGCGCTCGCGAGGGCGCGTGGAGCCGGCCGCTCTGCGCGGCGCTCTCCGGGGCACGTGGGTCGGTGGCGTCAAGGGGTGGGCCGCAGCTCGATTCGAATTGGGTCGGGGTCGGTCATCCGATCGTAGAAATGCCCGACTGGTACCGATATAGGCCGTTGGGGGCGGTCCGCATGGGACCGATGGGGGCCGCTAGAATCGGAGGCCCATGCCCGACCTCAAGGTCCTCGCGCCGTATGAGCCGACCGGTGATCAGCCGACAGCGATTGCCTCGCTGGTCGACGGCATCGGGGCCGGGCTGAAGCACCAGGTCCTGCTGGGTGCAACCGGGACTGGCAAGACCTTCACGGCGGCGAAGCTGATCGAAGCGGTCCAGAAGCCGACCCTGGTGATGGCGCACAACAAGACGCTCGCGGCGCAGCTCTACCAGGAGTTCAAGGAGTTCTTCCCCGACAACGCGGTCGAGTACTTCGTAAGCTACTACGACTACTTCCAGCCCGAGGCATACCTGCCGCGCTCCGACACGTACATCGAGAAGGACTCCTCGCGGAACGACGAAATCGACCGGCTGCGGCACAACGCCACACGCGCGCTCTTCGAGCGACGGGATGTGGTGATCGTGGCATCCGTGTCCGCCATCTATGGCCTCGGTGCGCCGGTCGACTACGGCGCGACCGTCATCGGTCTGAAGGTGGGTGGGTCGTATCGGCGTGACGGGATCCTGCGCCACCTCGTCGACCTCCAGTACCAGCGCAACGATGCTGCCCTCGGCCGAGCGAAGTTCCGGGTGCGAGGCGACGTGCTGGAGGTGCAGCCGCCACACGGCGAGTACGTGGTACGGATTGACTTCTTCGGCGACCAGGTGGAGCGGATCGTCGAGATCGATGACCTGACGGGCGAGGTGCGCGCGGAGCGGGCCGAGGTCAACCTGTACCCCGCCTCGCACTACGTCACGCCCCGGGGCAAGCTGCTGGCCGCCGCGGAGAAGATCGAGGCCGAGATGGAGGAACGGGTCGGCTGGCTGAACTACTTGGGCCGTGACCTGGAGGCGGCGCGGCTTCGGCAGCGGACCGTCTTCGACCTCGAGATGATGCGCGAGGTCGGCTACTGCTCCGGGATCGAGAACTACTCGCGGCACCTGGCGGGCCGAGAGGCCGGGTCGCGCCCCTGGACGCTGATCGACTACTTCCCGACCGACTTCATGCTCATCATGGACGAGAGCCACATCTCGATCCCGCAGGTCCACGGGATGTACAAGAACGACCGGACACGCAAGGAGATCCTGGTCGACTTCGGCTTCCGCCTGCCGTCGGCGCTCGACAACCGGCCGCTCACCTTCGAGGAGTTCGAAGACCACTTCAGCCAGGTGGTCTACATGAGTGCCACGCCGGGGCCGTATGAGACCGAACGCGCCGACCGGGTGGCCGAGCAGTTCATCCGTCCGACCGGCGTCGTCGACCCAACGATCACGGTCCGTCCGACGGCGGGACAGATCGACGACCTGCTGGCCGAAATCCACGCGACGGTCGAGCGCGGGGAGCGTGCCCTCGTCACGACCCTCACCAAGAAGATGGCGGAGGACCTGGCCGACTATCTCGCCGAGCTCGGGATCAAGGTGCAATGGCTTCATTCCGAGGTCGATACCCTGGAGCGGATCGAGATCCTGCGCGACCTCCGCCTGGGGGTGTACGACGTCCTGGTGGGGATCAACCTGCTCCGTGAGGGCCTCGACCTTCCCGAGGTGACCCTGGTTGCAATCCTGGACGCCGATAAGGAGGGCTTCCTGCGCTCGGGCGGCTCGCTCATCCAGGTGATCGGGCGAGCGGCGCGCAACATCGGCGGCCGCGTGATCATGTACGCCGACCGGGTCACGGACTCGATGCAGAAGGCCATGGACGAGACCGATCGCCGCCGCGAGAAGCAGACCGCGTACAACGTGGAGCACGGGATCACGCCGGAGACGATCATCAAGGAGATCCGCAGCATCCACGAGAGCCTGCGTCGCGTGGCCGAGGAGCGCGCCGAGCTGCAGGTGGCCGGGAAGGAGCCGGAGGAGCTGGCCGCTATGACCGGGCGGCTCGAGGCCCAGATGAAGGAGGCAGCCCGCAACCTTGAGTTCGAGCGTGCGGCGGCGCTGCGCGACGAGATCCTTCAGCTGCGCCGGCTGCGCGAGGAGCTCGCCGCAGCGCCCGGCAGCATCCCAGCCGACGTCTACGCGGCTGTCGATAACGACCGCCAGGATGGCCGCGCGTCCCGAGACGGCGGCTCGCAGGTCTTCAGCGTCCAGACTCGCCCGAACGTGATCGCGGCCGGCTCTCGGCGCCGTCCACCGCGACGGAGGCGGCCATGAGCGTCGAGGCGGCTGGAGTATATACGCATATACTTCGGCGGGGTGAGGTGCCAATCTAGTGGCCGGAACGATGCCTCACGCGATCTTCGTCGAGACCGACGTCGACGGCCACGGTCTGGTGGGGGCGTACGCCGCCGAGCTTCCGGGGTGCGCGGTCTTTGCATCGACCGACGATGAGGCCACGGGTGCCATGCCGCGGCGCGTGAGCCGCTTCGTCGCCTGGTTGCGCGAGAACGGCGAGTCACAGGCCGCATTCGTCGGCGACAACTGGTACGAGGTCGAGCGTGCCCCCGCCACCGAGCGAGGGCGCGCCGCCTTCACGCTCGACGAGCTCCCTCCCAGCGAGGCCGAGTTCGGCACCTGGATGCGCTGGCTCGAGCTCGCCCGCGAGGAGCTGGCCGACGCGCTCGACTCGGGCGGTCCGTTGGGCGCGGCCGAGCTGCTCGACCTGATCGAGCGTCAGGATGTCGCCTTCCTTCGCGACCTGGGCGGCGGCGCGCCGGAGCTCTCGACCGACCCGATCGATCGCCTCTACGCGGCACGTGACGCCTTGGGCGACGCGCTGACCGCGGCCGGCCCTTACCACGACGGCGTGCGGCGGATGCTGCGACTGGCGATCGCGGACGACCTCCGCGCGGCCGAGGCGCTCCAGCCATCGACCTGATCGACCTGGCGACAGCGGCGCCGAAACGGCTTCGCCATGCCGGCGAGTGGCCGACTCCGGCACCTCGCCGCGCCCCGCGCGGGAGTGAGCTGCGCGCGCTCCAGGACGCCATGCCGCGCTGCGGGGATGGCGCGGCGCCCGTGCTGTCCGGTGACGGCAGCGAACGAGCCATGCTCATCGGCCAGGCGCCCGGCTGGCGGGAGATCGACACCGGGCTTCCGTTCGCGTGGGACGCGGGGAAGCGCCTCTGCGGCTGGCTCGCGGCCGCCGGCATCGCGATCGACGACTTTCGGGAGCGGTGGTACGTGACGAGCATCGGGAAGTGCTATCCCGGACGTGCGCCGGGCTCTTCGGTGGACCTGCCGCCCGCCCGCGACGAGGTCGCCCGCTGGGCCCCGTTCCTTCGCGACGAGCTTCGGCTGGTCGGCCCCGACCTCGTGCTGCTGGTGGGTGGGACGGCCCATCGGTTCGCCTTCGGGCAGGGCGTCAAGCTGGACGACCTGGTCGGACGCGAGCTGCGCTGGGAGGCGGCTCCCGGCGCATCGGTCCTCTGTCTTCCGCATCCGTCGGGCGCGTCGACGTGGCTCAACGACTCGGGCAGGGTCGAGCTCTGGCGGCGGGGGATCGGGCTCCTGCGGGACCGGTGGCAGGCGCTGGTGGCGTGACTCGCGAGGTCCGCATCGGCGCCGCACTGGTGGCGACGCTCGGCGCATTCGTGCTCTTCATGATCGTCATCGGGTCGCTTGGCGGGACCCGACCGGAGGTCGACCCGTTGACGGTCGAGGAGGTGCTGGCGGATGGTGCCCCGGCCGAGCGGTGGGGGAGCCGTGAGCTCCACGTGACCGGCTGGTACGCCGAGCTCGATGCCGACTGCACGGGTGACGACGGCGGAGCCGATGCGTCGGTCGCCTGGCTTCAGGGCGACTGCCCGCTGCGGGTGCTCGTGCCGCGGCAGCCGGCCGACGACGTCAGCCAGGATGAGCTGATCCGAGACGGCGTGCGGCTTGCCGCTCCCCTCGGCAACGCCTTTCCGTCACGCGCAGAGCCGGGCGGGCCGAACCTGCGCGGACAGCAGCTCGTGTTCATCGGGCACTTCGATGACGCGATGGCCGACTCGTGCGTCTCGGGGCGGGTCGAGCGATGCCGAAACACGCTCGTGGTGAGCGACTACGACGAGCTCGTTCGCTAGCTGCCGGTGGTCATGTCGAGCAGGCCCGCCCGGCGAGCGCGCTGCATGAACCACGCGAAGGCCGCCAGCGCGATCGGGATCGCGATCGCGGTCGAGACGACGAGCAGCAGCATCACCATCCCGTCCGAAAGACCCCCGAGCGTGCCGGGCGACCCGTGGTCGAGCAGCCCTCGGCGAGATGCCTCGAGCCACCAGGTGGTCGGCATGGCATACGCGATCGGGTGCAGGAAGCCCGGCAGGATGTCGATCGGGAAGATGGCCCCCGAGACGAGGTAGAGCGAGCCGGCGATGGCCTCCGGATACGACCAGGCCTCCTGGCGCAGCTGGAGGCACCAGCCGGCCATGAACACGCCGAGCGCGATGACCGCGATCACTCCCAGCAGCGTGGCGGGCACCAGGTAGAGCAGGTTGGGGCGCAGCTCGACCCCGAGGAACACGATTCCGACGATCATCGTCAGGACGACGGCCACGAACGAGACGATCACGCGGGCGAGCGAGCGTCCGAGCAGGAACGGAAAGAGCGACGTGGGCGTCACGACCACGTACTTGATCATCCGGTAGCGCTCGCGATCCTCGAGGATTGACTGCACCAGGCCGCTCATGACGCCGAAGACGATGTTCCAGAGCGCGCTCCCGACGATCAGGAACTGCAGGAACTCGGGGTTCTGGCCCCGGGTGATGACCTGGAACATGACGACCAGGATGCCCGCCGCGGCGAGCGGCTTGGCCATCGTGTAGACGGCGAACAGGAACGGATCGGACCAGTTCGCCTCGATCGCCCATCCCAGGCCGATGGCGGTGCGGAAGCTGCGCCACGCGTCCGCCAACGTCATGCCGCGCACCGGAGCCGCGCGGTCGGTCACTGCCATCGCAGCGTCAGGCGCCCCTCGCGCCGTGCGAGGTGCTCCAGGTATCCGAGCGCCAGCCGCGCCGCGACGATGAAGACCACGCCCATCACGGCGAGGATCAGCATCTCGATGCCGACCGGCAGCACGCCCTGGACGCCGCTGCCGGCGAAGGCGAGCTGGCGCATCGCATCGAGCCCGACGCCCAGCGGCAACGTCGCGATCACGACCCCGGCGATCGGTCCGATGGCACGCAGCGGGAAGTTGACGCCACCGAGGAAGTAGATCGGCTCCTGGAGGAGCTGCGCCAGATGGAAGGCCTCCCGCCCCCAGAGCAGGAAGAGCGACGCGAACAGCATGCCCATGCCGTAGAGCGGGATCATGGTCAGGAGGAAGACGCCGGCAAGCAGGAACGGCTGCTGGATGTCGTAGGTCACCCCGTAGAGCAATGAGCCGATGCCGATGACGGCCAGCGCGCGGGAGCTCGTCATCACCAGTCCTCCGATCGCCATCCCGGCGAGCACGCTCATCAGGTGCATCGGCGCCGTGAAGTAGAGCTCCAGGTTGCCCTGGTCCTTCTCCCAGTAGAACTGGGCTGCCATCATCCATACGACGTTGAGCCAGAACGAGGTCATCGCGCCGCCGAGCACGACGAAGCCGACGAACGCCTCGGGCGCCTCGAGGGCGCGATACACGAACACGAACGCGCTCACTGCCAGGAAGGGAAGGAAGATCTCGAAGAAGAGCCACGACGGCTCGCGGGTCAGGCCGATGACCCGCGGATAGGCGCGCCCGGCGACGGCGCGCAGGTTCGAGCGGATGACGCGCTCGGTGGACCAATCGGCCGCCTCGCGAGGGTTGGTGGCCTCCGTCGAGCCGTAGCCGCTCATGACGGCCCGCCCGCGCCGCCCTCGTCTCCGAAGCCGCGTCCGACCAGCTCGACGAAGACGTCCTCCAGGCTCGGCTCCGATTTGGCGAGGCCGACGAGGTGCGATCCCCGCTCGGCAACCGCGGTCACCACGCTGGTGAGAGCCGAGTCGCTGTCGAGGGCAACCTTGAGCGCCACGCGGTCCGATCCGGCGCCATCGGCGATCTCATCGTCGGCGCG
>JBHENV010000288.1:0-22836 GCA_046261895.1 Candidatus Limnocylindria bacterium | reverse complement strand
GTTTCTGGAGGCCGTTCGTCACGTTGTAGACGCCACCCTTGCGCCCGACGTCCTGCCCGAAGATGAGCAGCTCCGGGCGGCGCAACAGCTCGTCGGCGAGAGCGGCATTCAGCAGGCCGGCCAGCGTGCGCGCCGTCGGGGTCGTCCCGGCCTCCGGCAGGGTGGCGCCGAACGAGGCCGACCGCTCGGCGGGGGTCGCGATGGGGATGGCGGCGCGCAGCGCCACGCGGTCCGGGTGATCGGGTGCCATGGGGGCCACGACCTCCTCCGTCGTCTGCAGTCGTGGCCGCCGCGCCGCCTCCTCCGCCACCGCCAGGACGCGCTCGCGCGTCTCACGCACCAGGTCGGTGAGCATTGCGGGGTCTGCGGCTCCGGTCTCGATCAGTCGTCGTGCGTTCCGCAGCAGTGGGTCGCGTCGCTCGACGGCCTCGATCTCGGCGAGGGATCGGTAACTCTGCTCCGCATCGCTGCCGGCATGGCCCCAGAGTCGGACGGTCCGCAGGCGCAAAAACGCCGGCTGCCGGGACCGGCGCACGTGGCCGATCGCCGCACCGACGGTTTCCCAGACGTCGTCGATCTCGCCATCGGCCTCGAAGTAGGCGAGGTGCGACTGATTCTCGAAGGTGTCGGCGATCCAGCCCTGCGGCGTCGGGACGCTGATCCCGGTGTCGTTGTCCTCGCAGACCAGGAGGAGCGGCATCGGCTGACCGAGTCGAACCGCGTATCGCGCGGTGTTGATCGCAGAGAGGGCGGTCGCGTGGTTCGCGCTGGCGTCGCCGAACGAGCAGGCGACCACGGCATCGGCGGGAAGGCCGTTCGCCACCCCGAGACGCTTCGCGCGCGCCAGGCTGAAGGCGAGGCCCATCGCCTTCGGGAGGTGGCTGGCGATGGTGCTGGTCTGCGGGGGCACCCAGAGGGCACGGCTGCCCCAGACCTTGTGGCGACCCTGGCTGATCGGGTCCTCGCTCGAGGCGACGACGCCGAGAAGCGTATCGAGGATCGGCGTGCTGCCGGGCAGCTGGCGTGCGCGCGCCATCATGAAGGCGCCCGACCGGTAGTGGAGGAAGGCCGGATCGTCGATTCTGAGACGCGCGCCGACAGTGGCGTTGTTCTCGTGCCCGGCCGAACCGATCGTGTAGAAGCTGCGATTGGTCTTCTTCAGCTCGCGCGCCGCGACGTCGAGCTGGCGTGAGGCGAGCTGGTCCTCGAACAGCGCCAACGCGCGGCGCGCGGTCAGCTGAGCGCCCTCGCGCAGCGGCGCATCGGCCGCCAGCCGGTGCGATGCGGACCCGGCGGTCTCAAGGTACGTGTCGAGCTGTCGCTCGACGGCGGCGACGCGATCCCAGGTCATGCGGCGGAGGCGACTCGGCTGAGTTCGAGGACGGGCCGGGCCATTCTACCGCCGCAGGCGGCCCTCAGCGGCGGATCGGGAAGTCGCCGCCCCCGGTGGCTGCCGCCGCGACAGCGGTCAGGACCAGCTGCGCGATCAGGGCCGCGAGCGGGGACAGGAGCAACGAGCGACGGAGTGGAAAGCGGGACATGTGAGTCTCCTCCTGCTTGGCCCTTGGTCGCGGCTCGGCGAGTCGCGGGGGCAGACGCACATGGGACCCGATCGGCGTTTACCGGCGGCTTACCATCGGCTTACCGGCGGTTACCCGCCGGCGGAGATGAGGACGATTCCGAGGATGGCGAACGCGACCCCGACCTGGCCGAGCCTCGTCAGCTGCTCCCCCAGGACCACGCGTGCCAGGATCATGGTGACGATCGGGTAGAGTCCCGTCAGCGCCGCGGCCAGCCCGATCGGGATGATCTCGCGGGCGACGACGTAGAGCGCGTTGCCGCCCACGTCGAAGAGGCCGGCCACGATGACGATCCGGGCCGGGAAGCGGGCGCGGTCGAAGCGGCCCAACGCGAACGCGGCCGCAAGCGTCGCGGAGGTCGCGCGGCTGAAGGTGAGGGCCCAGAGTGGATCGCCGCCCCGTGCCGCGAGGTCGAGCAGGACATACCACGTGCCGAATCCGAGCGCCGCCGCCGCCGCCAACGCCAGTGCCTGCCGGCCGGCCTGGTCGCGTGACGCTCCGCTGGCGGCGACGGCGGCTGCCGCGGCGCACCCGACCCCGGCCAACTGCACCGCCGTGGTGGACGCGCCCAGCACTGCGCCCGCGGCGAGTGGCAGAGCGAGGGAGCCGGCGCCGCTCAGCGAGGTGACGATGCCCATCGATCCGAGCGACATGCCGCGATAGAGCGCGGCCAGGCCGACCGCCCCCGCCACGCCGGCCGCCACGCCGATCAGTGCCGGTCCGAGCCCGGGCACCGGCGGCCTCAGGATGAGCAGGGCCGCGAGCAGCGCAATGAGCCCGACGAAGTGTGCGCCGGCGACGACGATCAGCGCGCCGGCGCGTCGCGCGGCGAAGGCGCCGGCGAAGTCGCCGGCGCCGAATGAGAGGGCGGAGAAGATGCCGGCGGCGATTCCCGTCGGTGGCATCGAGACCTCGAATGGGGTGCTTGGTGGCCTTGCGGGCGACTCTAACGCACCGTGTCGGATCAGCGGATTCGGCGCTCCTGGCAACAGGGCGTCATGGGCCGGATCGGCCATGGGCGGGATTAGGTGCCACGCGGTACGCTTCCCGCACGTCCGGCCTCCGAGCGCCGGACCTCGAGGGGAGTTACCACCGTGACCGTCACCACCCGTCCCACCGCCGTGTGGCCCGCCTGGCGGCTGGGGGTCATCGGCGTCGTGGGCATCCTGGCCGTTGCCATCGGCGTGGCGGCAGGCAACTTTCTGCTGACGACGCGTGCCGCCGACGTCGGCTCCGGTGCCGCCTATGTTCCGGCCGATTCCCTGATCTACGTTGAGATGCGGCTGGAGCCGTCGGCGGCCCAGGACGGCGCATTGCGCGAGATGCTCGCGCACTTCCCGCCGATCGAGGGCGTCGATCTCGACGAGCCGCTCTACGCGCAGATGACCGAACGGCTTGACGAGCTGTTGGCCGAGGAGGGCGTCGGCGTGAGCTGGACGGATGACGTGGCTCCGTGGTTCGACGGCCACGTCGCGATCGCCGTCACCGAGATCCCGGCCTCGGCGATGGAGATGCCGGCCGACCCGATGGCGGTCCCCGAGGTGCCGTCGATGCTGCTGATGCTGGGCGTGACCGACGCCTCCGAAGCGGAGGCCGGCATCGAGCGGCTGATCGCGGAGGCCGGCGACGGTGCGCCGACCTTCACCGAGACCGAGCACGCGGGCGTCACGATTCGCAGCGCGGAGGGATCGGAAGTCGGCGCCTATGCGCTGACCGATGACCAGCTCCTGATCGGATCCGATCTCGACGCCGTCAAGGTCGCCCTCGACACGCACGCCACCGGGACCGGGACACTGGCCGAGGTGGCCGAGATGACCCAGCTGACCGATACCCTTCCGGGCGACTGGCTGGCATTCGTCACCTACGACCTGACGGAGCTGATGTCGGTGGCCCTGGACCAGGGCGCGGCAGCGTCGCCGGACATGACCGCCGCCTTCGAGTCCCTCATGCAGAACCAGTCCCTGCGCGGCGCGATGGCCATGTCGGCGTCCGGCGAGCGGCTCATGCTCGACGCGGCCACCGACCCGCCGACGGGGCCGTTCGCGGTGGAGAACGCGGACCGGGGGCTCGCCTCCGAGGTGCCCGCCGATGCCCTGTACTACAGCGAAGCGGGCAACCTGGGTGAGGCTCTGGTGGCAGTCATCGAGCCGGTGAAGCAGGCCCTGGAGACCGCACCCGAGGGCGAGGAGCAGATCCGGATGGCGGAGGCCGCGCTCGGCGCCGACATCGAGGAGATGGTCAGCTGGATCGACGACGGCGCCATCGCCATCGGCTACGACGGCACCCAGGCGTACGCGGGCATGGTTCTCGTCCCGAACGACATGGATGCCGCCGAGCGGCGGCTCGGCCAGCTGGCGTCGCTCGCCGGGCTCGGCGCGCTCGATCCGAGCATCGGGATCTCGGTCGATGAGGAGCAGGTCGACGGGGTGACCGTCACCTCGATCCACTGGGAGGATCCGAACGCGGCACCCGACCCGATGTTCCCGATGCCGACCGGCGTGGTGGTCGAGTACGCGGTCACCGATGATCGTGCCCTGATCGGTATCGGTGACAGCTTCGTTCGCCGCGTGCTCGACCTCGAGGAGGCAGATGCGCTGGCGTCGCAGCCGCGCTATGCCGATGCCGTCGCGGAGCTGGGTGGAATCGAGAACGCGGGCGTCACCTGGCTCGACCTGGCGGGCACACGGGAGGCGATCGAGAGTGCCCTGGGCGGGATGATCGAGATGGCCGATACCGAGGGCGTGTACGAGGCCGAGGTCAGACCATGGCTGCTGCCGCTCGACTGGGCCGCCGTGGTCATTCGGCTCGAGGACGACGTGCTGGTCCAGCGATCCGCGCTCGCCCTCGAGTGAATTCGGCGCTGCTCGAGCGGTTTCCCGACGATCGCGCCGGAGAGGCGGGGGTGGAGGCCGCCCGTGACCGCCTCCGGGCGGCCGGCGTCGAGCCGTACGCGTGGAGCAACGGTCCGGGCGACCGATACGCGGCGCACGAGCACGGGACCACGAAGCTGCTCATCTGCGCCGAGGGGTCGCTCACCTTCTTCATCGGCCCCGACGAGCAGCCGGTCGAGCTGGTCGCGGGCGCGGGCTTCGTCCTTCCGGCCGGCACCCGCCACGCCGCCGTGGTGGGCGCCGAGGGCTGCACCTGCCTGGAAGGCCATCGCTGAGGCACATGGAATGCGGTCGCTCGAGCCGGAATCGGCCGAAGTGTCCGACTCAGGCCGGCCTGAGCGTTCGTCTCTCGGCTCAGGCGCGCATGATCGAGCCGAGGCGACGTGGCTGAGGCCATGCGTGCGCGCGACGGGTCCTCATCGGTCCGGGCGGCGGAGCAGCAAGTCGCGCCGGTCTCCCCAGTGCTCGAGGAAGCGGTAGAAGTTGCGCTTGCTGAGCCGATCGCGCTCGGTTTCCGGCGGCGACGTGTAGCCGCGATGCTCGTGCCGCGCCAGCGGCAGCGGCTCGGTGCGGATCGCCCGCCAGCCGGCCGCGCGGACGGCGAAGCTGAAGTCGAGGTCTGCGTTGCGGTAGAAGCGGAAGCGCCGATCGAAGCCGCCGACCGCCCGCAACGCCTCGCGCCGAACCGCCAGGCAGTAGCCCTCGACGGCGTCCACCTCACCCGGCGGGGCATCGTCGAACTGGCGGGCGTCGCCGCTCGTCACGCCCCAGCCGCCCGCCAGCCCGACCGACGGATCGTCGAAGGCGGCGAGGAGCGGCGCGAGGAAGTCGCCAGTCGGCTCGACCGAGGTGTCGAGCAGGACGGTCACCCTCGCCGCCGGATCGCCGCATCCCGAGCGTACGGGCATCGGCCCAGCCGAGTCGCTGGCTGGCTCGCAGTACGGCGGGCTCGACGGCATGGGCGGCGATGATCGGCTCGGGGTCGAAGGCTGGCGCGTTGGCCACCAGCACCATCTCCCAGCTCACGGACGGCGGATGCGCGTCCAGCCCGGCGATCAGGCGTCGCAGGTCGTCAGGATGCTCGTCCGCGACCACCTGCACCGATGCGGCCACACTCGCGGGCTCCGCGAGCATCGAGGCGAGGTCATCGGGGCTGGCATAGCCGGTCGCGGCGGGTTCCGCCGGCAGCAGCGGCCTGGCCGTCGATCGCGCCGGCCCGTCCTGCACCTCCCAGCCGAGCGCCGCGATCTCGTCACGCAGCGCATCGGCGCGAGCCCAGTCCCGGGCGTTGCGAGCCTCGCTGCGCTCAGCGACCAGGGATTGGATGTCGGGCGGCGGGCGTTCGTCGCGGCGCATTTGACGGAAGTACTCCGGGTCGATATCGAACGTACCGGATTGGTCGAGGGCACCGCAATCTTACTATCCGACCACGAGCCGAACCCACTGCACCTGCCCGGTGCGAGCGGCGCGTGGCGAGTGCCACAACACGAGAGACCAGGTACCACCAGATGATGATGAACGAGGTCGGGAAGCTGCTGACGGCGGCCGAGGTCGCGGAGATGCTGCATCTGCACGTCAACACCGTCAAGCGGCTGGGCGATCGCGGCGAGCTCCCGTTCTTTCGGGTCTGCAAGCGCGGCGACCGTCGATTCCGCTACGACGACGTGCTCGAGTTCCTCCACCGCAGCAAGTAGCGACCCTTTCGATGCTCCCGGTTCGACCGGGTTCGCCCCCCGCTTAGGGGGCACAGCAGACGACCGCCGAGGTGCCAATTCTCGGCGGTCGTTCGCATCTGTCGCATAATCGAGCGCGCATGAACCCCGACCTCTCCACGCAGCTCGAGCATGGCCGCCGCCAGCTGGACGGCGGCGACCCAGACGCCGCCATCCGGGTGCTGGAGCCGCTCACCAGGCACCCGGATCGGGAGATCGCGGGGGAGGCCTGGCTGCTCACCGGGACCGCTCGCTACCGCACCGATGACGAGGAGGGGGCGCTGATCGCGTGGAAGTCGGCTGCCGATGCCGGTGGCTCGACCGCGTGGCTCGGTGCTCGCAGCGCCGCCGAACAGCAGGTCCGCAACGGCGAGCTGGAGGAGGCGATCACGTCGTATCGCGAGGCGGATCGGCGGGCGCCGGCCTCGGAGCGCGGGGCGATCGCGAATCGCATCGCCTGGCTGCTCAAGGAGACGGGGCACGACTTCGCCGCCCGTCGCCAGTTCAACCGCGCGCGCGGCGCGTATGCCACCTATACCGGCCTCGTGACGATCGGCATCATCGGCATCTGCATCGGGCTGTTCCTGGTGGATACCGTCCTGAGCGGCGGCGCCACGCTCAGTGGTGGCCTGTTCGGCGGCTCGGTGGGGCCGGTCGGGGAGCGACATCTCATCAATGCGTTCTTCGTTGCCCAGGGCGAGTGGTGGCGCATCTTCACCAGTGCCTTCTTCCATCTCGGCCCGGTGCACCTTGCCTTCAACATGTACGTGCTCTACCTGTATGGTCAGATCGCGGAGCGCATGTACGGGCGGATCGAGTTCGTGGCCATCTACGTGCTCTGTGCGGCCGGCGGAAGCGTCCTGACCATCCTGGTCGACGCGCAGCAGTTCGCTGCTGGCGCGTCGGGCGCCATCTTCGGCCTGGTCGGCCTGCTCTTCGTCGTCTCGCGCCGCCATCACGCGGTCCTCGGCGGCGAGGCGCGGATGCGGATGGCCGGCATCGGCAGCTACCTCGTCTTCCTGCTGATCTTCACGTTCCTGGTGCCCGGCATCAGCTGGACCGGTCATATCGGCGGCGTGATCGTGGGCGCCATGCTCGGATTCCTCCTGCCGCCGACCGGCGTCGAGACGCTGGGCGGGATGTGGCGCACCCCGACCGGCGAGCGGCTGATGGGCGCCATGCCATCGTCCCTGCGCGCCGCGGTCTACGGCGGCGTCGGAATGCTGCTCATCGTCGGCTCGTACCTGGCCGTCGGGCCGCTCCTCGGTTGACCGATAGCGCGGCGCGCGCCTAGCATGCCGCACCGCGGACGTACGCCTCCGTCTCTCGAGATGGAGGCGTTCTGCATGCCGCTCAGAGCCAAAGAGGACCGATGGCGTCACTGAACCAGGATCCCGGCGAGCATCGCCCGGCCGTCCGTGCGGCGGTCGAGCTGGTGGCAGCCGGCGCCGTGATGCCGGCGCCGCTGGCCGAGGCCGCCATGGAGGAGCTGATGGATGGCGCCGCTCCGACCACCCAGGTTGCCGCGCTGCTGGCCATGCTGCGCGTTCGTGGAGAGACACCCGAGGAGCTGGCCGCCTTCGCGCGCGTGATGCGGGCCCGGGCCGTGCGCGTCGCCGCGCCGAACGGAGCGGTCGACCTGTGCGGAACGGGCGCCGACGGGGCGGGCACGTTCAACATCTCGACTCTTGCCGCGTTCGTCGTTGCCGGGGCCGGGGTGCCGGTCGCCAAGCACGGGAACCGCGCGGTCACCAGCCGATGCGGGTCGGCGGACCTCGTCGAGGCGCTCGGCATCCCGCTCGATCCCGGACCGGACGCGGTCGCGCGGCGCATCCGCGAGATCGGCTTCGGCTTCATCTTCGCGCCCTCGTATCACCCGGCCATGAAGCATGCCATGCCGATCCGGCGCGAGCTGCCGATGCGCACCGCGTTCAACCTGCTCGGTCCGATCAGCTCGCCGGCCGGCGTGCGACGCCAGCTGCTCGGCGTTGCGGAGGAGCGCCTCCTGCCCCTGATGGCGGGCGCCCTGGCACGGCTCGACACCGATCGAGCCCTGGTCGTTCATTCGGGTGATGGCCTCGACGAGCTGTCGCTGGCCGGTCCGAATCGGGCGATGCTGGTCGAGGGGCGCATGGTCGGCGAGGTCGAGATCGACCCGATCGCACTCGGGCTGCGTGCCGCGCCACGGAGCGCCTTCGCCGGCGGCGATGCCCAGCTCAACAGCGCGATCGCGCTGAGCGTCTTCGGCGGCGAGCCGGGTGCGGCGCGTGACGTCGTGCTGCTCAATGCGGCGGCGGCGCTCTACGTCGCCGGCCGAGCGACGGACGTGGCGGATGGGCTCGGGCTGGCGGCGGAATCGATCGACTCGGGTGTGGCGGCCGGCGTGGTCGAGGCCTCCGCCCGCTTCGAGGACGCCTGACCGGGATGCCAAACTCCGTCCTCGACGACCTGCTGGCGTCCGCGCGACGCCGCTCGCGTGCCGACGCACGGATCGCCCCGCTCGCCGAGCTGCGGCGCGAGGTCGGGCGCCTGCCGGCCGCGCGCCGCTTCGAGGCCGCGCTCCGCCGCGCCGATCGAGTCTCGCTCATCGCGGAGGCAAAGCGCGCATCGCCCTCCGAGGGCGCGTTCGATGTGGCCGCGGGTTCGGCCGCGATCGTCGAGCTCGCACGAGGCTATGCCGCCGGCGGCGTCACCGCCCTCTCCATCCTCACCGAGCCGACTCGGTTCGGGGGAAGCGACGACGACCTCGTCGCGGCGGCGCGCATCGGCCTGCCCGTCCTTCGCAAGGACTTCGTGGTCGACCGCTACGGGGTGTGGCAGGCGCGCGCCCTCGGCGCCGATGCGGTGCTCCTCATCGTTCGGGCGCTCGGGGCGGAGCCGCTTGCCCGATTGATCGATGAGGCGGGGCAGGCCGGCCTCGATGCGCTCGTGGAGGTGCACGATGCCGACGAGCTCACGGTGGCCCTCGATGCCGATGCGACGCTGATCGGGGTCAACGCGCGCAATCTCGCGACGCTGAGCGTCGACCTCGACGCCTCGCTGCCGCTGCTCCGGCGCGCGGCGGACGCCGGAGCGACGGTCGTCGCAGAGAGCGGGATTACCGGGCCAGCCGACCTGGGCCGCATCGCCGACGCCGGGGCGGCCGCCGTCCTGGTGGGGACCAGCCTGTTGCGTGACGCGGACCCGGGCGGCGCCGCTGCCGCGCTTGTGCGCGCGGCACCGCAACGCACCGCACCGCCGTCGCTGCCCCATCCGCCACGCACTGCGGTGAAGGCGTGCGGCATGCGAAGCGTGGCCGGCATCCGATCGGCCGTGGCGGCCGACGCCGACTTCATCGGCTTCGTGCTCGACCCTCGCTCGCCGCGTGCCGTCGCGCCGAAACGGGCGGCCGAGCTGATGCCCTCCGTGCGCGGTCCGCAACCGGTCCTCGTCTTTCGCTCACCGTCGCGCAAGGAGCTCGCCGAAGCGCTGCGGCGTACCGGCGGCGGCGGGGTGCAGCTGGCCGGATTCGACGGCCCGCCTCCCTGGCTGAACCAGATCGCGGCACCACTCGAGACCGTCATCGGCGTCATGCACGCGCCGATCTCGGTGCGAGCCGCGCTGCACTCAGCCGAGGCCTGGATCGGCGCGGGCGCCACGCATCTCGTGCTGGAGGGGGCGGCTGTTTCGACGGGCGGGGGATCGGGCAGCGGCGCCCCGATCGCGATCGCCCGTCGCCTGGGCCGGATCGTGCCGGTCGGCATCGCCGGCGGGCTCGACCCGGCGAACGTGACCCGCGCCGTGGCCGACGCGCGGCCGGCCCTCGTCGACGCGGCGAGTGGGCTCGAACGCGACGGAGGCAACGACCCCGGCCGCATCCGCGCCTTCGTGCGCAATGCCCGCCGCGACCCAGCGGGCGCGGATCGAGTCGACCGTCACGGCCGATTCGGCCGGTTCGGCGGTCGCTTCGTGCCCGAGACCCTGATCCCGGCGCTCGACGACCTCGAGGCGGCATGGAACGTTGCGCGACGCGACGCGAGATTTCGTGATGAGCTTCGACGGCTGCATCGCGAGTTCGTGGGTCGGCCCACGCCCGTCTTCCCGATTCCGGCCGCAGCGCTGGCGGCGCGCGGCGGACGCGGAGCATCGGTCTGGCTCAAGAGGGAGGACCTCGCCCATACCGGTGCGCACAAGATCAACAATGCCGTCGGCCAGGCGCTGCTCGCCCAGCGGATGGGCAAGCCACGGGTCATCGCCGAGACCGGGGCCGGGCAGCACGGCGTGGCCGCGGCGACCGCCTGCGCGCTGCTCGGTCTCGACTGCGTCGTGTACATGGGCACGACCGACATCGAGCGCCAGGCGCCGAACGTGCGACGGATGGAGCTGCTCGGCGCCGAGGTGCGGCCGGTGGCAGCCGGTAACGGCACGCTGCGCGACGCGCTGAACGAGGCGCTGCGAGACTGGGTCGCCAACGTGGAGGAGACGTTCTACGTGCTCGGCTCAGCGGCCGGCCCGCACCCGTACCCGGAGATGGTCGCTTCGCTGCAGGAGGTGGTCGGGCGCGAGGCGCGAGCGCAGCTCCACGCCGCCATCGGCCGCGTGCCCGACGCGGTGGTCGCCTGCGTCGGCGGCGGAAGCAACGCCATCGGCATCATGCGGCCGTTCATCGACACCGCCGCCCGCCTGATCGGGGTGGAGGCGGGTGGCCGCGGGGAGGCGCTGGGCGACAACGCCGCCTCGCTGGGGCTCGGGACGCCGGGAGTGCTGCACGGCGCCTTCACGATGCTCACGCAGGATGCGGCCGGGCAGGTCGTCGAACCGCACTCCGTGAGCGCCGGGCTCGATTACCCCGGGGTCGGCCCACAGCTCGCGGCGCTCGCCGAGTGCGGCCGGCTGGAGGTCGTGCGGGCCACGGACGCCGAGGCGCTCGACACGACGGAGTGGCTGGCGCGGGCGTGCGGCATCATCCCGGCCCTCGAGTCGGCGCATGCCGTGGCCGCCGCGCTCCGGATGCTGCCCGAGCTGCCGGCCGATGCGCACATCCTGGTCAACCTCTCCGGCCGCGGGGACAAGGACCTCGGCATCCTGGATCACGCGCCCCGATGAGTGGCCCGGAGCGCGTTCGGGGCGCCTTCGACGCGGCAGCCTCCGACGGCCGCACCGCGCTCATCGCCTACATCCTCTCGGGGTACCCGACGGAGGCCGATGCGCTGGCCGCGGCCGAGGCGGCCCTTGGGGCCGGCGCCGATCTGCTCGAGGTCGGCGTTCCGTTCAGCGATCCGCTCGCCGACGGCCCGACCATCGCCGATGCCGGCCGGATCTCCCTGGCGGCGGGAGGCGGCCTGCCGTCGGCGCAACGCCTGGTCACCGCCCTGCGCGCGGGTGGTCGCGACGCGCCCATCCTGGTGATGACCTATCTCAATCCGCTCCTGGCCGCGGGCGAGCACGAGACGCTCACCTCCCTTCGCGCCGCCGGTGCCGACGGCCTGATCGTCCCTGACCTGCCGGCCGGTGGATCGCCGCGCCTCGAGCGGCTGGCAGCCTCGCTGGGCCTGGCCATGTCGTTTCTGGTGGCGCCGAACACGTCCCCGGCTCGAATCGTGGCCGCGTTGCGTGCCTCGACCGGGTTTCTCTATGTCGTGCCGCTCCTGGGCGTGACTGGCGCGCGCGATCGCGTCGCGTCGGGGGCGGCCGACCTGCTCGACTCGGTCCGCCGGAGCGCCGCGGGCAGGGTTCCGGTCGCAGCCGGCTTCGGGCTGAGCACCCCGGCACAGGTTGCCGCGCTCGCCCCGGCCGCCGACGGGCTGATCATCGGGTCCGCACTGGTGGCTGCCATGCGAGACGGCGGCCCGCCCCGCATGGGCGCGCTGGTGCGATCGCTCGCCGCGGCGACGTCGCGCGGCGTGCCACCCGCGGCACGCGACATGCGACCCTGATCGGCATGTGCTTCGATATCGATGCTCGACCTCCGCCCTCGCCGATTCGCGGCGGCGCCCTGGACGCCGAGAGCGTCACCCTCATCAGCCGCGACGGCACGAAGGTTCCGGCCTACGCCGCCGCGGCCGAGACGCCCTCGGGGGCCGGCGTGGTGATCCTCCCCGACGTGCGCGGCCTGCACCCGTACTACGAGGAGCTCGTTCTCCGGTTCGCCGAGGCCGGCGTGCACGCCGTGGCGGTCGACCTCTTCGGCCGCACCGCACCCACCGCCCATCGCGGCGAGGGATTCGAGCACGAGCCGCACGTCATGCAGCTGAAGGCCGGCGCGGTCGACGACGACGTGGCCGCGGGCGCCGCGTTCCTGCGTGACCGCGTGGAGCGGCTCTACACCGCCGGCTTCTGCCTGGGGGGGCGGATCAGCCTGCTCCAGGCGGCGAGCGGGCTCGGCCTCGCGGGCGTCATCGGCATGTATCCATGGCCCGTCGGCCCGCACCGGACCGGCCTGCCCGCGCCGGCCGACGAGGCGCCGCGATTCGCCTGCCCGGTCCTCGCCATCTACGGCGGCGCCGATGCCGGCATCCCGGCGGAGCACCACGAGGCCTTCGACCGGGCGCTCGACTACTCGAGCATCGAGCATCGCACGGTCGTGTACGAGGGCGCCCCGCACTCGTTTTTCGATCGCAAGGCAACTGACTTCGCCGAGGCAAGCGCCGCGGCGTGGCGCGAGATGCTCGACTTCATGGGCGTCGCTCACTCGCCGTCGAGGGGATAGACCGGCACCTCGCGCGCGCGGGCGTGGGCGATGACGCGCGTGCCGAGCTCGACCGTGGCGCTCGACGGCGTGGCGGCCTCGAGCTCGAAGCCGGTCGGGCTGCGAAGCACATGGTGCACCTCCGAGCCGTGGAAGACACGCCGCACCACGGTCAGCACGCTCTCGGGGCGCGGGTCGACCGAGAGTCGATCCACCGGCAGCATGTGGAGCTGCTCGGGACGCAGCAGGACTTCGGCACGCGCGCCGTCGGCGAGCGTGCCGGACCCGGCCCGGAAGCGACCCACCAGGGTCTGCACCTCGCCGTGACGCACCTCGCCCGGGAGCAGGTTCGCCTCGCCGACGAACCCGGCCACGAAGCGGTTGACCGGCCGCAGGTAGACCTCGTCGGGCGTGGAGACCTGCTCGATGTGGCCGGCCCGCATGACGGCCACCCGATCGCTGATCTCGAGGGCCTCGCCCTGATCGTGCGTGACGAACAGGGTCGTCGCTCCGGCGGTGCGCAGGATCTTGCGGACGTCGGCGCGAAGCTGGGATCGCAGCGTGGCGTCGAGGCTGCTGAACGGCTCGTCGAGCAGGATCAGCGCGGGGTCCGGCGCCAGGGCGCGAGCGAGCGCCACGCGCTGCTGCTGGCCGCCCGAGAGCTCGTGCGGCATGCGCCGCTGGAGGCCGGCCAGGCCGACGAGCGCAACCAGCTCGGCGACGCGCGCCTCTTGGTTGCGATGAGGCAGGCCGAAGCCGATATTGCGGGCGACATCGAGGTGCGGGAAGAGCGCCGACTCCTGGAAGACCATCCCAATCCGCCGCTCCTCGGGCGCGACATGCCGCCGCGGACCATCGACAATCCGTCCGTCGATCTCGATGCCGCCGCCGTCCGGCCGCTCGAATCCCGCCACCAGCCGCAGCAGGGTCGTCTTCCCGCAGCCCGAAGGGCCGAGCACCGCCAGGAACTCGCCACGGCGGACGTCGAGGTGAACGCCGTCGACCGCAGTGACGTCGCCGAAGCGCTTCGTGAGCGCCAGCGTTCGGAAGGCGAGCGGCGGATCGTCGGTCGGCGTGGTCATCTCCGGCATTGTGACCGGCGACCGGTCGACGGTGGTCGTCATCGGTCCCGCTCCTGGCGTAGGATGATCGTCAGCGAGCAGGCGGCCACCAGCACCATCAGCAGCGCCGGTCCGGCGGCGCGCGCGAAGAACCCCTCGCTCGTCGCACTCCAGATTCGAACGGCCAGCGTATCGAAGCCGGTGGGCGCCAGCAGGATGGTGGTCGGAAGCTCCTTCATGGCGGTCAGGAAGACGAGGGCACCGCCGGCGGCCAGGCCCGGTCGGATGATCGGCAGCGTGACCTCGCGCAGGACCGCGCCCGGCCGTCGTCCCAGCGTCCGCGCCACCTCCTCGATTCGCGGGCTGACCTGGAGCAGCGACGCGCGCGTGATGCCCACCGCCTCCGGCGCGAACCGAACCAGGTACGCCACGAGCAGCAGCGGGAGCGTCTGGTAGATGGCGGGCAGGAAGCGGGCCGCCACGAAGACGAACGCGAGGCCGATGACGATCCCCGGCAGCGCGAACCCGGCATAGGTCGCCCGCTCGATCACGGCCGACAGCACGCTGGGGTGACGGACCGCCAGCACGGCGACCGGGATGGAGGCGAGCACGGCCAGGAGGGCGGCCAGCCCCGACGCGAGGACCGAGTTGAGCGCGGCATTTAGGACCAGCGTGAACGACTCGCCGCCGGCGAGGCCCCGAATGAGCCAGAACACGATGGTGCCGATCGGCACCACCACCGCCAGCCCGACGACGAGGCAGCAGAGGGCCAGCGCCGGCGAGCGCCACGGCCCGAGACGGACGATCGTGGCGCCGCGCCGCGCCCCGGCGCCCGAGCCGTGATAGCGAGCACGGCCGCCGTGCAGCCGCGACTCGGCGACGAGCACGCCGGCGGTGCAGGCGACGAGCATCAGCGCCAGGACGGCGGCAAGGCTCGGATCGAAGCTGGCGCGGTACTGCACGTAGATCGCTCGGGTGAATGAGTCGAACTGGAGCAGGCTCACCGCACCGAAGTCGGCCAGCGCGTACAGCGCGACGAGCAGCGCGCCAGCTCCGATGGCCGGACGCAGCTGTGGAAGCGTCACCGAGCGGAAGGTTCGCCACGGTCCGTGGCCGAGCGATCGGCTCACTTCCTCGTAGGCAGGATCCAGGCGCAGCAGGGCGCCGCGCACGCTGAGCACGACGTACGGAAAGCTGAAGAGGGTGAGCGCCAGTGCGGCGCCCGGGAACCCGTACAGGTCGGGCAGTCGCGTCACGCCCAGCGGCTCGAGGAGGGACTGCAGCGCACCGCGGGGGCCGAAGGCGGCGACGACGGCGTAGCCGCCCACGTAGCTCGGCACCACGAGCGGCAGGATCGAAAGGATGGTCCAGGCGCGGCGTCCGGGGAGATCGGTGCGAATCGTGAGCCAGGCGATCGGCACCCCGATCAGGAGCGATGCGATGGTGACGGTCGCCGCCAGCAGCAGCGTGCGGCCCAGCACGCCGATCGTGCGATCACGGAGCACGAGCCCGAGCGCGTCGTCGCTGGTGGCGGCGACCACCACGAGATATCCGACCGGAAGCAGGCCGAGCACGGCGACCAGGAGCCCGGCGCCGGCCAGCCAGGCGGGCGGCGCGGGGCGGGTCGTCCCGGAGCGCTCGAGCGCTGGTGGCGGCGCGATGGTCTCCATCGGCCCTCCCTAGAGGATCCCCACCTCCTGGAGCAGCTCGAGGGTGCCCTCGAGGTCCGAGAGGTCCGAGAGATCGATCTCCGGAGTCCCGATCTCCTCCAGGGGTGGCAGGCCCGCGTCCGCCTCGACTCCCTCGATGAGCGGGTACTCGTGCGTCTCGCCGGCGAAGTACTCCTGTGCCTGCTCGGAGAGAAGGAACCCGAGGAGCTCACGGGCTGCCTCGTCGTTCTCCGCGGTGTTCAGGATGCCGGCGCCCGCCACGTTGACCAGGGCACCGGGATCTCCATCGGCCAGGAAGTAGTTCGCCGCCGCTGCCTCCGGATCCTCGTCGAGGCGCTGCATCAGGTAGTAGTGATTGATGAACGCCACGTCGACCTCGCCGGCGATCACGGCGTCCAGCGCGGGATTGTTTCCCTCGTAGACGCTCGGATCGTTGGCCTGGATGCCCTCGAGCCACTCGCGCGCGCGGTCCTCGCCCTCGATCTCGCGGAGGGCCGTCACGAACGACTGGAAGGAGCCGTTCGTCGGCGCCCACCCGATGCGTCCCGACCATGCCGGATCGGTGAATCCGAAGATCGAGTCCGGAAGATCGGTCTCCGCGAGCGTGTCGGTGTTGTACGTCACGACCCGTGCGCGACCGCTCACCCCGACCCAGTCGCCGTTCGGTGACTTGAACCGCTCGTCGACGGCCCCCAGCGTCTCCTCCGGGAGGGGAGCCAGCAGGCCCTGCTCGGCGACGGCACCGAGCGCGCCAGCGTCCTGCGCGAAGAAGACGTCGGCGGGTGAGTTCTCACCCTCGGTGAGGATCAGGTTCGCCATCTCAGCCGTGTCGCCGTAGCGGGCCTCGACCCGGATGCCGGTCGCTTCGGTGAAGTCATCGAGCAGCGGCCCGACCAGCTCCTCGCTGCGGCCCGAATAGAGGGTGAGGGTGCTCCCATCGGCTGAGGCTGAGCCGGCCGGCGCGGACGCGGTCTCGTCAGGGGCGCAGGCGGCGAGGACGACGGTTGCGGCCGCTGCGATCGGCAGCAGGCGACGAAGGTGGTTCAACGAATGGCTCTCCCATGTGACCGGATCGACGGGGAGTAAGGCTAGCCTTACTCTTTTCGTTCGTCAAACCGAAATACCGATGAACCGGTCGGGATTCGCCCCGTCACTCGGGATGAGGACCACCCTCGCCGAGCGCCTCGGCGGTCAGCACCTCATCGGCCCAGTGGTCGTGCATCCAGGCCAGGTGCTCCCAGCGCGAGTCCACGATGCGCATCGTGTCCCAGGCGGGCATCTCCTGCTGCTCGATGATCGTCATCCTGGCCGGATCGACCTCGTACACGTGGTCGAAGCGCTGGATGACGTCGTCGGTGATGCGACGCGCCTCCGGGGGTTCCTGGGCCGAGAGTCGAAAGCGGATCACCGAAACACCTTCTCGTCGAGTCCGTATGCCCGGTCGAGCTCGTACTTGCCGGGATTCATGATGTTGTTCGGGTCGAGCGCCGCCTTGATCTTCATCATCACGTCGAACCCGCCGCCCATCTCGACCGGCACCAGCTCGGCGTCGCCCTCGCGCGTCGCGCCATGGCAGGCGGTGATCGAACCGCCGTGGTCGAGCGCCACCTGCGCGATCTCCCGCTTGCACGCCACCCAATCAGGCCAGTTGGCGTCCGACAGCTTCTGCTCCCAGATGCCGATGTCGATCTCGACGAGGTAGTCGCCCCACGGCTTGTACGCGCCGTTCGTGTAGCAGAACATGCCCCAGTCGTCCAGGATGCCGGTCGTCGTGATGTACCGATCGGCGATGGCATGCCACTTCTCCATCACGGCGGGGAGCTGGCTGTAGTTGATCGATGCATCCTCGCAATGCCAGCTCATCGGCACCACCTCGCCGGTTCGCAGCCGTCCGTGGAGCGGCGTCGCATATCGGTCGTGGCGGCTGGCCCAGTCGCCGGAGCTGATCTCGTCACCGAGGTACGTCCCGCCCGACTCCCGACCGATGCGCATGATGCGCCGCGCCGCCGGCTCGACCTCATCACGCGTGCCGTACATGGCCGTCGCCACCACCGCCCGCACATGGTCGGGGCGGGGGATGTAGGCCTCGTCGTCCCGGCGCAGGTAGCGCAGCTTGTGCTCGTCGAAGAGCACCACGCCGCCGAGCGAGGCGAGTCCGGACTTCGTCAGCGCGCCGGTCGACTCCCATGCGGCGACGAACGACGGATAGTGGAAGAAGGCGGCGAACTCCATCTCGGGGCGCGGGACCAGGTCGAGCGTCGCCTCGGTGACGATCCCGAGCGTGCCCTGGTGGCCCATGAACAGGTGCTTGAGCTGGAACCCGGTGGAGGACTTGCGGATCTTGCGACCGCCGCCATCCCCGACCTCGATGATCTCGCCGGTGGGCAGCACCATCTGGAAGCTGATGACGAGGTCGCGGGTGTGCCCGTACCGGCCGCCGATGAGCGACCAGCCGCTGGTGCCGATGCGCCCGCCGACGAGCGAGCACGGATAGCTCGCGGGGTCGTCGGGATACATCACGCCGTGCCTGCGCAGCTCCTCGTTGAGCTTGAGCATGTTGATTCCGGGCCCAACGGTGACCGTGCGGTCGACGAGGTCAACCTCTTTGATCTGGTTCATGCGCTTGATGTCGACCACGATGCCGCGCTTCAGCGGCAGCGCCCCGTCGTTGAGGCCGGTGCCGCCGGCGCGCGGCACGACCGGGATGCGCTCGCGGTTGGCGAGCTTCACGACCTCGCTGACCTGCTCGGCGGTGCGCGGCAGGACGACGAGGTCCGGCACGTACTCCGCCCAGCGGTGGACCGGGAACGGAGCCGGCACGCGCGTCCGGTTGTAACGCGCCGCCTTGCCGGTGAGGACCCCCTCGTCCCCGAGGATGGCGCGCAGCTCGTCCACGACGCCGTCACGGATAGGGGTCAGCGTCGTCATGCCGGCACCTCCCGCTGTGGTCCGGCGGCGCCATGGACGCCGCGGGGGTCGAGGCCGGCCGACTCGGCGACGAGCTCCATGAGATCGCGAACGTCGATCCCCGCCTCGCCGCCGGCCGCCGACAGCGGCCGCTCCGACCAGACGCAGGCGCTGACCAGGGTGTCCACCTCGAGCTCCTTCGCCCGGGCCACGCGGCGCCGGCTGATCTCGGCGGTGATCTCCGGCTTCTCGATCGCCAGCCCGGCGCCGGCGCCGGAACAGTACGACCACTGCGTGACGTGGTCGACGTCGCGGAACTCGATTCCGGGGATTGCCCGCAGGATCTCGCGCGGCGAGGCGTGGATGCCCTTCCGCTTGTTGAGCCGGCACGGGTCGTGGTAGGTCACCACGCGCTCGATCGGCGTCGTGAGCGTCAGCCTGCCCTCGCGGATGAGCTCGGCGACGAGCTCGGTGATGTGGACGATCTCGAACTCGTAATGTGGGCCGAAGTACTCGACGTAGTCCTCGGTGAAGCTGATGTAGTCGTGCGGATCCAGCGTGATGATTCGCTTCGCCCCGTACGACCGCCAGTCGGCGACGTTGTGGTCGGCAAGCTGGCGAGCCGCATCGGTGTAGCCCATCTCGGCCGCCGGGCCGCCACAGCACCATTGCTCGCGCATGAGCCCGAATTCGAGCCCCGCCATCTGGAGCAGCTGTGCCGTCGAGCGCGAGACGCTCGTGCGGTAGAAGGCGGCCTCGCAGTCGACGAACAGGATCGTCTCGCCGCCGATCGGCAGGCCCAGCCCATCCGCCCAGTTCGCCACGTTCTCCTGCGAGACCGCCACGTCGAGCACCGGCTCGGACTTCGCGTCGATGGTCGCCTCCACCCAGCGCTTCCACCCAGGCTGCTCGATGCCGGACTGGACCGCCAGCGAGCGCATCGCCTTCACGACCTTCACGGTCCGCGTACGGTTGCGGTAGAAGTCACCCGTGAACAGGGTGTTCGGGCAGCGCAGCTCGCAGGCGCCGCACTGCGTGCAGTGCACGTAGTCGTCCGCCACGTCCGCAACCGTCAGGCTGCCCTGCTCCATGGCCACGACGTTGGCGTGGAAGGCGGTCGGCGTGTGGTTCTCATTGCGGGTCACCTGCATCACCGGGCACACCTCGCGACAGAACTTGTGCCCCGAGCTGAAGCAGCCGTACGCGGCATCGCGCCACTGCTCGACGAAGTCCGACTGAAGCGTGCCGTCGGACATCGGGTCGTACGGGGGTGCGGTCATCGAGCCCTCCGAGTACGCGGGGTCGGATCCGGGTTCAGGCGGTGACGGCGGCCGTCTCCATGGCCGGCATGACGCGGTCGCGGATGAGCCGCAGCTGCGCGTGCGTGTCGACCGCATTGGCGATGTCGATCCCGGTGAAGGCCTTGACGAGGTACGGATCCACGACCGCGCCGATGATGTGGTTGACCCCCGTGGAGACGATGTCGCGCTGCAGCCGCTCCACCACCTCGTCCGGCGTGCCGGCCACCGAGAACTTCTCACCAAGCTCGGGCGTGGTCAGCTCGAGCGCCTTCGCCACGTCTCCCGCCGCGAAGGCGTCGAGGATCGGCTTCAGCTCGGCGCCGCTGACGTCGTGACGGTTGAGCTGCTGCTCCGGCATCGCCGACAGGTAGAAGGCGGCCATGATGCGGGCCGTCTCCCTGGCGGCGGCCGAGTCCTCCATGACGGCCATCACCAGCCAGGCCCCCAGGTCGAGCTCCTCGAGGTTGCGGCCGGCCTTCTCCGCGCCCGTTCGGGCGTGATCGACCATGTACTGGTAGGTCTCAAGCGAGGTGCCGATCGCCTGGTGCACACCATCGAACAGCTCGCCACCGACCTCGAACGATCGGGGGCCGCCCATCGCTCCCAGCTTGATCGGCAACTTCTCCTGCACCGGGCGGGCGAGCGTCCACAGTCCGGAATGCTTGAAGTGCTCGCCGGAGTAGGTGACCGCGCCGGTGTCGAGCAGGGTGCGCATCAGCTCGCGGGCCTCGATCACGCGGGAGAGCGGCTTCATGCCGGTGGTGTCAATTCCATGCTGGGGCAGCATCGAGATGTTCCCGAAGCTGACCACGATCTCGGCACGGCCGTTCGTGAGCTGGTCGAGGGTCGCCGCCATCTGCGCGACGTGGGCCGGGTCGCGCAGGATCACGTGGGTGACGTTTGGGCCCATCCGGATCTGACTGGTCTTGTCCGCAGCGGCGGCGAAGAGCAGCCACATGTCCTTCCACCACGTCTCGTCGACCGAGTAGGCGGCGTAGAAACCACACTCGTCCGCGGTCTTGATGATGGCGATGGACTCTTCGAGCGGGTAGGCCGGAACATGACAGTAGCTGAACTTCACCATGGCACGCTGTCCTCCACGCAACTCCAGGATCCCCCTCAACGCCGCCAAGCCGATCGTGGGTTGTCCCCCCATCATGACATCGTGGTCAACGGCTCCATCGGGCTAGAATCAAGGCTCCCGCCCACAACCCCTGCGGAGAACCGATGACCGACTTTTCGCTGACCGATGCGCAGCGCGAGGTACAGCGCACGGCGCGCGCCTTTGCAGAGCGCGAGATCCTTCCTCGCGTCCAGCAGCTCGATGCAAAGGCCGAGTACGACCGCTCGCTGTACGAGAAGATGGGTGCCGCCGGCCTGCTCGGCCTCCCGATCCCGGAACAGTACGGCGGGGCCGGGATGGACTACATCGCCTTTGCGCTGCTGTGCGAGGAGATGGAGCGCGCCGATACCGCCTTCCGGGTGATCCTGTCGGTGCACACCGGCCTCAACTCTCTGACCCTGCTGCAGTGGGGGAGCGAGGAGCAGAAGCAGGAATACCTGGTGCCGCAGGCGCGCGGCGAGAAGCTGGCGACCTTCGGGCTCACCGAGCCGGGCGTGGGCTCGGATGCCGGGCAGCTGGCGACCACCGCGCGCCGTGACGGCGATCGCTACATCCTCAACGGCTCGAAGATCTGGATCTCGCTTGGCGACACCGCCGATCACTTCCTCGTGTTTGCAACCGTGGACCGCTCGCAGGGCCACAAGGGGATCACGGCGTTCATCGTGGAGCGCTCATTCCCCGGTTTCTCTTCGGAGTCGCTGCACGGCAAGCTCGGCGTCCGTGCCGGCAACACCGGCATCCTGACCTTCTCCGACTGCGAGGTGCCGGCGGCCAATCGGGTGGGGGAGGAGGGCGAGGGCTTCACGATCGCCATGAGCGCCATCGACCAGGGCCGCTACACGGTCGCCGCCGGATCCGTTGGGCTGGCTCAGGCGTGCCTGGATGCATCGGTCAGGTACGCGCACGAGCGGCAGGCCTTCGGCTCGGAGATCGGCCAGCACCAGCTCGTGAAGCAGATGCTCTCGAAGATGTACGCCGGCATCGAGGCCGGGCGGCTGCTGGTCTGGAAGGCGGGCTGGAAGAAGAACCGAGGTGAGCGCAACACGCGCGAGACCGGGCTGGCGAAGTGGTTCTGCACCGATCACGCGGTTGCGTCGGCGCTGGACGCCGTCCAGGTCCACGGCGCGTACGGCTATTCCAACGAGTATCCGGTCGAGCGCTACCTGCGCAACTCGAAGGGCTCGGTGATCTACGAGGGAACCAGCCAGATCCATACGCTGATGCAGGCCGACTACCTGCTCGGCTACCGCCGGGACAAGCCACTCCGCATGCCGCAGCCGCCCTTCGAAGGGGAGATGTAGCTCTCCACGCGATGGCCGGTGCCGCCGTGGCGCATGGCCGGTGCCGAAGTTGCCATCTTTCGACCGTATCGGTGCTAGGTACCAGGATCAACAAGCGAGGGGACCGACGTCCGCTTCACTGAGCGTGAACGGGCAGTCCGAGGCCGGATTCGACGCCGACCTGCTCGCCTAGCATCGACACCATCGGTGAATGGCAACTTGGTGAAGGTGAGGAGGCCCGTCGGATGACGGACCGGATTGCGCAGCCACGACGATGCAGCGTGTCCGCGGAGCGCGAATCGTGAGAAGAGTGGCGCCAGGGCCTCCATGTGACGGCGAGCCGTCGTTCCTTCGCTGACCAGCAGAGCCGGGACCGTCGCGCTCGGTCGCCAGCCCAGCTCTCGGGAAATAGAGGGGGGAACGCGGGCCTTGACGTCGAGCCCGCCGAGCAGCGCCTGGGCGTCGACGATCGTTGTCTTGATCTCGATCACCAGCAGGACACGTTGCTCGAAGTGATACGCGAGAAGGTCGATTCGGCCACGGTCGCCGTAGCGATTGAAGCTGACCTCGTTTCGCACGATCCAGCCAAAGGCCTCGAGTCGGCGCGTCCAATGTGCGGCGATCGCCGAGTGATCAGCGTCCAG
>JBHENV010000287.1:0-2624 GCA_046261895.1 Candidatus Limnocylindria bacterium | reverse complement strand
TTCGTCAGGTCGAAGAGCAGCATCGGCGCCACGACGAGCGCGGTGAGCAGTGCCGTGAAAAGTGCCCGACGCCACTCACCGCGGCCTGCGTACACGATGGCGAGCAGGATGGGCACGACCTTCAACGATGCTGCGAGCGCGATCCATATCGGGCCGGAGCGGCGACCCACGCCGAGTACCAGCGCCGCCACGATGAGCGGCTGGACGTTGCCGATGCCCGATATTCCGACCAGGATGGGCGTGAAGAACGCCACGGCCAACCATGCGCGATTTCGTGCCAGAGGCGTCACGGCGGCTGCCGACGCGACGAGCAGGATTGCCGACCAGATCACCATGGCGGCGTCCCGCGGCAGCAGCGTGAGCGGTACCCACGCGTAGGCGAACCACGGCGCGTACCGATAGACCTCGGAGGCTTCGGTATCGGAAAGCAGCGGGTAGAGCGGCTCGCCGCCCCGGATGCGAATGGCCGCCTCCCAGTAGGCGCCGGCATCGCGGAGGTGCCAATCGCCGATGGTCAGGACGAGCTGGCTGATCCCGACGCCCACCACCAGCGCGACCGCGACGATCCACGGCAGACGTCGAACCAAACGGGTCACTGTTCGTCCGCCAGCGTTGCGGCATGCATCGTCAACGGCGCCTCACTCTCGCTGATCCAGGCTCGATACGGGCGTCGCGCGAGCTCGGTCCCGAAATACGCGTTGAAAACCTGAGGGAACAGGTTCACGGGGCTGGCGTCAGCGATGCTGCCGGCATGTCCGGGAGTGCGTGCCGCGAAGATCGTTCGGAACAGGTTGGCCTCCGAATGGCCGGTCACTCGGCTGCCGTGGTCGGACATCACCACGACGACGGCATCGGGCGCCGCCGCGATCGTGCGGTCCAGCGTCGCGAGGACGCGGGCATTCACGTATGTCACCTGGGCCGGCACCTCCGCCCATTGGCGAAGCTCGGTAAAGGCCCACGGTGAGCACGTTGGGAAACAGTCCATGGGCGTGGAAGGGCTTCCGTCGGCGGCAAAGACCGTGGGTGCATGCGGCGTCATCAGGTGTGCGAACACGAGGCGGGGGCGCGGTCCGGGCCGCTCGATCTCCTCCGCGATCGCCTCGAAGCCGTCGTCGATCCGTCGGCGGTGCTCATCGAAGAACCACCGCGGCATCACGTCCAGCACTGCCTTGCCGATGACCGAATGCTGGACCAGCGACAGCTCGAAGCTGGTCAAGTGGCCGTCATCCCGGTACCGATCGGCGGTCACGAGGGCGGAGCTCTCGAATGGCGAAGGGATCGCCACGATCTCATACCCGCGACCGCGAAGCTCCGCGATCGCGGGCCCTTGATTGATGGCGCGCAGGAGCTGGCGATACTGTTCGGCCGGGTCCGACGGGAACGGCGTCACGGCATCGATCTCGTGCACGTATCGCATGTGCATGGTCGAGGCGATGGTTGCCCATGTTGCGGTGTAGTTGGAGCGACTGTCCTCGGCGACGTCAAAGGCACGATCTTCGAGCGACCTCAGGAAGTCGGTGTTGTCGTACGCAAGCTGCTCCTCGAGTGCATCGGCGCGCGGATAGCCGTCGAGCATCAGGACGACGATGTCGGGCGCGTCGGGCGGGGCCGTCACGCCGCTGACCGGCTCGAGCGGTTGCGGAGCGAGACCCGGCGCGGCACCCATGACCGGCACCGCCGCGACGATGGCGAACGCAACCGCGAAGACGCGGAGCGTATCGGACGCGCGCCCTCCCGCGAGCCGCATCGGTGCCTGCGCCCGACGCCGGCGGAGCGCATTCACGGCGACCCACCACCCGGCGATGACGCCGAGGACCGCCAGGACGAGCCACGCCGCCGCCATGATCATGACCAGGATGCTGGTGATGATCGCGGCCCAGTGCGGCCGGCGTATCAGCGCAAGCACGACGATCTGGAGGGCGATCGTCGCGGCCACCGCGACAATTAACGGTCGCCACAGTCCCTGGAGCGGTGTCGGCGTCGCTGAGAACGACAGCAGGACGTACCCGGCGACGAAACCGGCGGGATACAGCTGGCCTATCCACCTCCCGAATCGCTCCAGTGAGCTGATTCGGGCATGTTTCGGGATCACTCCGAGTCGCGCGGCTCCGGTTCGGAGTGGACGTCTGTCCGACCGCGGATGCGGTCGACCGCCCGGGAGATGGCGGATCGGAAGAAGAATGGGACTGCGATCATGCCCGCGATGAGTGCCTGGATGAGCACGGTCCCTGCCCCGGGATCGATATAGGCGACGAAGTTCATGGACGATTCCTGAGGATGGTTGCGTCTCGCAGTATGACGCTCGCCCTCATCGCGCACATTGGTCCTCAAGTGTCATCCTGGGCAGGACCGATGGCGCGCAAACTGCAATGCGCCGGGTCGTGTTCGCAGTCCGCTTCATTCTCTTCGGAATGGTCCTCGCCCAGCTCGCCGATGCCTTACGTTCACCATCGGCGTGAGCCGGTTCGGCATAGGACTGGAGAGCAATGGAATCGCCGCGTCGCTTTACCAGATGTCTGGGCTGGACGGCGTGCTGTTGGCCAAGTGTGCCGTGCTGTTGACGGCACTCGGCCTCCTCGTCGTCACGTCAGCACGATTTCCACGTCTGCTGATGTGGGGAGGTG
>JBHENV010000286.1:0-11382 GCA_046261895.1 Candidatus Limnocylindria bacterium | reverse complement strand
TCACACCCAGGAGGTCGATGTCCGGGAGTACCCGGTGCCGCACTCCGCTCGTCTGCGCGTCTCGGATGGCGACGTCGTCTCGGCCGGCGATCCGCTGACCGAGGGATCGATGAATCCGAAGGACCTGCTCCAGATCAAGGGCGTGGACACCGTCCAGCGCTTCCTTGTCGGCGAGGTCCAGAAGGTGTATCGGTCACAGGGCGTGACGATCAGCGACAAGCACATCGAGATCATCGTGCGCCAGATGCTGCGCAAGGTGACCGTCGACAACGCCGGCGACACCGAGCTGCTCCCGTCGGAGCTGATCGACCGCTTCGAGTTCGAGGAGACGAACAACCGGATCCTGGCCGAGGGCGGGGAGCCGGCGACGGCGCAGACCGTCCTGCTGGGCGTCACCAAGGCGTCGCTCAACACCTCCTCGTTCCTGGCGGCGGCATCGTTCCAGGAGACCACCCGGGTGCTCACCGAGGCCGCCATCAACGGCGCCAAGGACCACCTGATCGGCCTCAAGGAGAACGTCATCATCGGTAAGCTGATCCCGGCCGGGACCGGCGCGGAGGCGCGACGCCTCCAGGCCGAGCGTGCCCTCCAGCTGTCACCGGCCGAAGAGGAGCAGCAGCGCGAGGAGGCCGCCGCGCGTGCCTTCCTGTCCGGTGATCCCGATGCCGATGGCGACGGGGACGTCGAGCCTTCCGAAGCCGAGGCCGCTGCCCAGGAGGTGGGCGATACCGTCGCCGACCTGATGGGCGCCGGCCACAATCCGGAGATGGAGGCGGCCATCGAAGAGCAGGTCTTCGACGAGCTGACCGCGAAGCCGGAGCCGGAGGCTGCGGCGGCCAAGAAGTAGCGGCATTCCTCCCAGACCGATGCGAAGGGCGGCCTCTCGGGGCCGCCCTTCGTGCTGTGCTACCCGCTTACCTCAGCTCTCGGCATACTCAGCTACCGGCCTGGCTCAGCTGCCCGCTGTGTCAACTGCCTGCGCCTCGGATTCCACCGGTGTTGGGCGTTGACCCGCACGGCGGGCTATCGGCGACCGAGAGCGGCAGGTGACCGACCTCCGTTGCGATGTGACCCGCGGCACGGGAATTTCGCGATAGAGCCCGCCCTCCTTGGTCATTGGCCCCGTGAGGCGGGTCAACCGCTCGGGACGCGGCACGGGTCAACGGCTCCGGACGCGACGCCGGCACGCTGAGCCTCGGTTGACACTCGAGAAGGGACTTCCGTATACTCCATCGTCGGTGTCCCGCGTGCGGGACGCCTTCGTGTGTGGCCCCAATGTCAGTCCACTTGGGCAGCCCAGGGATCGGCCTCCGTTCCGGAGCGCCGTGGGCCCGATTCCGGACGCCACGACCGCAGACATCATCAACGCGAGTACGAACGCGAGGTTCTCGTTGCCAACCATCAGCCAGCTGGTCCGCAAGGGTCGGAAGCCGGCCATCAAGAAGGTCAAGGCTCCGGCGCTGCGCCGCACGCTGAACACCCTCAGGCAGACCACGTCCGAGGGACGCGGCGCGCCGCAGCGTCGCGGCGTCTGCCTCCAGGTCATGACGCGCACGCCGAAGAAGCCGAACTCGGCACTTCGGAAGGTCGCGCGCGTGCGCCTGACGAACGGGATGGAGGTCACCGCCTACATCCCCGGCGTCGGCCACAACCTCCAGGAGCACTCGATGGTATTGGTGCGCGGCGGCCGCGTGAAGGACCTCCCGGCGGTGAAGTACCACATCATCCGCGGCACCCTCGACGCAGCCGGCGTGCGCGACCGCAGGCAGAGTCGCAGCAAGTACGGCGCGAAGTCGCCCGGGAAGGCCTAGCCCATGCCCCGTCGAACCACGATCGCGCGAAAGACGAAGTACGAAGAGCACCTCACCGGCACGGCGCTCACGCTCGATCAGTTCACGAACAAGCTCATGTACGGTGGCAAGCGTCACCTGGCGCACCGCATCCTCGAGGACGCGTTGTCCCGATGCGAGAGCCAGGCCGGCCGCGCCGGCGTCGAGGTCCTGGAGCAGGCCCTCCGCAACGCCATGCCGCTCATCGAGGTCAAGCCCAAGCGCGTCGGCGGCTCGACGTACCAGATCCCGGTCGAGGTGCGCGCCGATCGGCGTGTCAGCCTCGGCATGCGCTGGCTGATCGAGTCGGCCCGCAGGCGCAACGGGCGGAGCATGTCCGACAAGCTCGCCGCCGAGCTCATGGACGCCAGCAATGGCATCGGCTCGGCCGTGAAGCGCCGCGAGGACACCCACCGAATGGCCGAAGCCAACAAGGCATTCAGTCACTTCAAGTGGTAGACCGATGACGACGCAGACCGCAGGGCGGTCCACCGGAACCGGCGCCGTGTCGCTGGACCGTACCCGGAATATCGGGATCATCGCCCACATCGACGCCGGCAAGACGACGGTGACCGAGCGGATCCTCTACTACACCAAGAAGATCTACAAGATCGGCGAGGTCCACGAGGGTGCCGCCACCATGGACTGGATGGAGCAGGAGCAGGAGCGGGGGATCACGATCACCGCTGCCGCGACGACCTGCTTCTGGGACGATCACCGAATCAACCTGATCGACACGGCCGGCCACGTGGACTTTACCGTCGAGGTCGAGCGCAGCCTCCGGGTGCTCGATGGCGCTGTCGTTGTGTTCGACGGTGTCGCCGGCGTCGAGCCGCAGTCCGAGACCGTCTGGCGGCAGGCCGACAAGTACCACGTGCCACGCTTCTGCTTCGTGAACAAGCTCGATCGTACCGGCGCAGACTTCTGGCGCGTGGTCGACATGATCAAGGACCGCCTCGGCGTCAACGCGGTGCCGCTCCAGATCCCGATCGGCGCGGAGGACACGTTCCGCGGCGTGATCGACCTCATCAACATGAAGGCGATCACGTACGGCAACGACCTCGGCGACCAGGTCTACGTGGGGGACATTCCCGAGGAGTACCTGGCGCAGGCGAACGAGTGGCGTGAGAAGATGATCGAGGCGCTCGCCGACCTCGACGACGACATCGCGCACAAGTTCCTCGAGGGGGAGGAGATCGGTGCCGATCAGCTGCGCACCGCCCTTCGCGTCGGCACGCTGGCCTACCAGATCGTCCCCGTCCTGACCGGCTCTGCCCTCAAGAACAAGGGCGTGCAGCTGATGCTGGACGCGGTCATCGACTTCCTTCCCAGCCCGCTCGACGTTCCTCCGGTGACCGGCACGGACCCCAAGTCCGGGGACCAGGTGCTCCGCGGGACCGATGCCAGCCAGCCGTTCGCGGCGCTGGCCTTCAAGATCGCAGCGGACCCGTTCGTCGGCAAGCTCGCCTTCTTCCGCGTCTACTCGGGCACGCTCAAGACCGGCTCGTACGTCTACAACAGCACGAAGGGCGAGAAGGAGCGCGTCGGGCGCATCCTCCAGATGCACGCCAACCACCGCGAGGAGATCGAGTCGGTCAGCGCCGGCGACATCGCCGCCGCGGTCGGCCTGAAGAACACGACCACCGGTGACACGCTGTCGGCCGAGGACAAGCAGATCGTGCTCGAGTCGATCACCTTCCCCGAGCCGGTCATCGAGCTGGCCGTCGAGCCGAAGACGAAGGCCGACCAGGACAAGATGGCAATCGCTCTCCAGCGCCTGGCCGAGGAGGATCCGACCTTCCGCGTGCATACCGACCAGGAGTCGAGCCAGACCCGCATCGCAGGGATGGGCGAGCTCCACCTCGAGGTGCTCGTCGACAGGATGCTGCGCGAGTTCAAGGTGCAGGCCAACGTCGGCCGGCCGCAGGTGAGCTATCGCGAGGCGATTCGGGCGGGGATCAAGGCCGAGGGACGCTTCGTGCGCCAGACCGGCGGCAAGGGCCAGTACGGCCACGCGGTCATCACGCTGGAGCCGCTCAAGCGCGGGGCGGGCTTCGAATGGGAGTCCAAGGTCGTCGGCGGCTCCGTGCCGCGCGAGTACTGGCGCGCCATCGAGGAGGGAGTCAAGGAGGCCCTCGCCGGTGGCGTGGTGGCCGGCTTTCCGGTGATCGACGTCAAGGTCACGCTCGTCGACGGCTCGTACCACGAGGTCGACTCGTCGGAGATGGCGATGAAGATCGCCGGCAGCATGGCCGCCAAGAACGGGGTCGCCCGCGCGAACCCCGCCATCCTGGAACCGGTGATGAAGGTCGAGGTGACCGCGCCCGAGGACTACATGGGCGACGTCATCGGCAATCTCAACGCACGACGCGGCCAGATCGACGGGATCGACGAGCGCGGCACGAGCCGCATGATCCAGTCCCATGTTCCCCTGGCCGAGATGTTTGGCTACGCCACCGAGCTGCGAAGCATGACCCAGGGTCGTGCGACCTACTCGATGGAGTTCAGCCGCTACGCGGAAGTACCCACCAACCTCGCCAACGAGCTGATCGCAAAGTCGAAGAGCTAACAGAGAACGAAGGAGCGACGAAGGACCCCTTATGGCCAAGCAGAAGTTCGACCGCAGCAAGCCGCACGTCAATGTCGGCACGATCGGTCACGTCGACCACGGCAAGACGACGCTGACCGCAGCGATCACGAAGTTCCTGTCGCTGTCCGGCGGCGCTGACTTCCGCGCCTTCGACCAGATCGACAACGCTCCGGAGGAGCGCCAGCGTGGCATCACGATCGCGATCAGCCACGTCGAGTACCAGACGGCGAACCGGCACTACGCGCACGTGGACTGCCCCGGGCACGCCGACTACATCAAGAACATGATCACCGGTGCCGCGCAGATGGACGGCGCCATCCTGGTGGTGTCGGCCGCCGACGGCCCGATGCCGCAGACCCGCGAGCACATCCTCCTGGCGCGCCAGGTCGAGGTGCCGAGCCTGGTGGTGTATCTCAACAAGGTCGACATGGTCGACGACGAGATGCTGATCGACCTGGTCGAGATGGAGGTGCGCGAGCTCCTCAGCAAGTACGAGTTCCCCGGCGACGACGTGCCGGTCATCCGCGGTTCGGCGCTGAAGGCGCTCTCCTCGGGAAGCGACGATCCCGCGAGCGACGACTATGCCTCCATCAAGGAGCTGATGGACGCCGTCGACAGCTACATCCCGACCCCGGCGCGCGAGACGGAGAAGCCGTTCCTGATGCCGATCGAGGACGTCTTCGGGATCAAGGGCCGCGGAACCGTGGCCACCGGACGCATCGAGCGTGGCATCGTGAACACCGGCGAGACGATCGAGCTGGTCGGCATCCATGCCAAGAGCCGTTCGCTGGTCGTGACCGGCGTCGAGATGTTCAAGAAGACGCTCGACCAGGGCATGGCTGGCGACAACGTCGGCCTCCTGCTGCGTGGCATAGAGCGAGAGGAGCTCGAGCGTGGCCAGGTGCTCGCCAAGGCGGGCAGCGTGAAGCCCGGAACGAAGTTCAAGGCCGAGGTGTACGTGCTCTCCAAGGAGGAGGGCGGTCGGCACACGCCGTTCTACGCCGGGTATCGCCCGCAGTTCTACCTGCGGACGACCGACGTGACCGGCGCGATCGCGATGCCGGCCGGTGTCGAGATGATCATGCCTGGTGACAACGTGAACATCGATGTGGAGCTCATCACCCCGATCGCCATCGAGCAGGGCCAGCGCTTCGCCATTCGCGAGGGCGGGCACACGGTCGGCGCTGGCGTGATCACCGAGGTCATCGGCTAGCGGTTATGGCCAAGCAGCGCATCCGCATCCGACTCAAGGCGTACGACCACAAGCTGCTCGACCAGTCGGCCGAGCAGATCGTGGAGACCGCGCAGCGGACCGGCGCCGACGTGGCGGGTCCGGTGCCGCTGCCGACCCGGATCGAGAAGTACACCGTCATTCGCGGCCCGTTCGTTCACAAGGACGGCCGCGAGCAGTTCGAGATCCGGACGCACAAGCGCCTCATCGACATCATCGACCCGTCCACCAAGACGGTCGATGCGCTGATGCGGCTGTCGCTGGCGGCCGGCGTCGATATCGAGATCAAGATGTGAAGCGCTTCGGGTGGAAATCGGTCCACCCGAGGAACTTCCGCCATCAGTTGAGAGGGAACACCCATCGTGCCGGCAGGATTGATCGGTAGGAAGCTTGGAATGACGCGAATCTTCGAGGACGACGGCAGCGTCGTCCCGGTGAGCGTCATCGAGGCGACCCCGAACACGGTCACGCGACTTCGCGACGTCGAGAGGGACGGCTATGTGGCCGTGCAGCTCGGTGCCGGCGTCGCGCGCCGCTCGACCAGGCCGGTCGCGGGCCAGTTCAAGCATCTGGACAAGGAGCTCCAGCGTCCGAAGCACGTGCGCGAGCTCCGTCTCGACGAGACGCACGGTTACGAGGTCGGGCAGCAGCTCGGCGTCGACACCTTCGAGGCGGGGGAGCTGGTCGACGTCACCGGGGTGAGCAAGGGTCATGGCTTCACCGGCGTCATCGAGCGCCACAACTTCAAGCGCGGGCCGAAGACCCACGGCTCCGATCACCACCGCGCCCCCGGCTCCATCGGTGCCGGGACCTATCCGGGCCGCGTCTGGAAGGGGACCAAGATGGCCGGCCACATGGGCAACGAGCGCGTGACGGTCAAGAAGCTGCGGGTCGTGAGGATCGATCCGGAGCGCAACCTGATCCTGGTCCGCGGCGCCGTGCCCGGGGCTCGGAACGCGATGCTGCTCGTGCAGAAGGCGAAGTAGGACGATGCCACAGACGACGATCCTGAAGGCGGACGGCAAGGAGGGCGGCACGGTAGACCTTGCCGAGACGCTATTCGCCGCGCCGATCAGGGAATCTCTCATCCACCAGGCGGTCATTCGCCAGCTCGCCGGCCGACGCATCGGCTCGGCCGACACGCTGACCCGCGGCCGGGTAAACGGCGGCGGCAAGAAGCCGTGGCGCCAGAAGGGGACCGGCCGCGCCCGACAGGGCACGAAGACGGCCCCGCACTGGACCGGCGGCGGCGTGGTCTTCGGGCCGCATCCGCGCAGCTACGAGCAGAAGATGCCTTCGAAGATGCGCCGCAGCGCCCTGCGCGGGGTCCTCTCCGCCAAACAGGCCGACGGCGCGGTCCGCGTCGTCGAGGGTTTCGAGCTCGCAGAGACCAAGACGAGGGCGATGCTCGCGCGCCTGACCGGCTGGAAGGCGGAGGGCAAGGTCCTCCTCGTCCTGCGGTCGCGCGACGAGCGTGTCGAGCTGGCCGCCCGGAACCTCCGCGAGGTCCGCGTGATCCTGGCCGACAGCCTGAACGTGGTCGACCTGTTGGAGGCCGATACGGTCGTCTTCACCCGAGACGCGCTCGACCGGGCGCAGGAGGTATACGCATGACCGCATCGAACCTGCACGACGTGCTGCTTCGGCCGGTGATCAGCGAGAAGAGCACGCTCGAGACCGAGCGCAACAACTACACGTTCGCCGTCGCTCGCGACGCGAACAAGTTCCTCATCAAGGCGGCCGTCGAAGCCGAGTTCAAGGTGACCGTCCTCGACGTGCGGGTTGTCAGCGTCCGCCCCAAGCAGAAGCGGCGTGGCCGTCGAACCCTCGGGACGGTGCCGGGCTGGAAGAAGGCCATCGTGGCGATCGCCCCGGGTGACAAGATCGAACTGTTCGAGGCCGTCTGACGATGCCACTTCGCAACTATCGCCCGACCTCTCCGGGTCTGCGCCAGATGACCCGCTCGACGTTCGAGGAGATCACCGCCGACTCGCCGCACAGGCCGCTCACCGAGAAGCTCGTGCGTCGTGCCGGCCGCAACAGCCAGGGCAAGCTGACCGTTCGACACCAGGGCGCGGGCCACAAGCGGCAGTACCGCATCATCGACTGGAAGCGCGACAAGGCCGGCGTTCCGGCGCGGATCGCGACCGTGGAGTACGACCCGAACCGCTCGGCGCGCATCGGCCTGTTGCACTACGCGGATGGCGAGAAGCGCTACATGCTCCTGCCGCATGGCCTGAAGGTCGGGGACCAGGTCGCATCGGGTCCCGAGGCCGAGGCGCGGACCGGCAACGCGCTGCCGATGAGCCGCATTCCGCTCGGCACCCAGATCCACAACATCGAGCTGATTGCCGGCCGTGGCGGGCAGATCGTGCGCAGCGCCGGCAGCAGCGCCCAGCTGCTCGCCAAGGAGGGCGACTTCGCCACGATCCGGCTGCCATCCAACGAGGTTCGCCGCGTGCGGATCGAGTGCATGGCCACCATCGGCCAGGTGAGCAACCTGGATCACGAGAACCAGAAGATCGGCAAGGCGGGTCGTTCGCGTCACATGGGTCGGCGGCCCGAAGTGCGTGGATCGGCGATGAACCCGCGCGACCATCCGCACGGTGGTGGCGAGGGCAAGCAGCCGACCGGCATGCCGCCGAAGACGAAATGGGGAAAGCCTGCCATGGGCCTGCGGACCCGGGTCAAGAAGAACCAGAGCAACAAGATGATCGTTCGCCGTCGGTACGGACGGGGTTAGGAGCCGAAAGATGAGTCGTTCCGTCAAGAAGGGACCATTCGTCGACGCGCGCCTGCTCGGCCGCATCGACGACATGAACAAGCGCAGCGAGCGCAAGGTGCTGAAGACCTGGTCGCGGGCGAGCGTGATCTTCCCGCAGATGATCGGTCACACGATCGCCGTGCACGACGGCCGTCGCCACGTGCCGGTCTTCGTGAGCGAGAACATGGTCGGGCACCGGCTCGGCGAGTTCGCGCCGACCCGCACCTATCGCGGCCACGGCAAGGCCACCGACCGATCCACGGCGCTGAAGTAGCAGGTGGACCGATGCGAGTGACCGCGACCGCCAAGTACATCCGGATCAGCCCCCGAAAGGTGCGGCTGGTCACCGACCTCATCACCGGCAAGCCGGTCGAGGAGGCGGCGGCGATCCTGCGCTTCATGCCGAACGCGGCCGCGCGGGACGTGGCCAAGGTGCTGAAGAGCGCCACCGCCAATGCGGAGAACAACTACAACCTGTCGGCCGATGAGCTGCGCATCGTGAGCGCGGTCGCCAACGAGGGACCGACCCTCAAGCGCTGGAGGTTTCGAGCGCAGGGCCGGACATTCGGAATCTTGAAGCGGACCAGCCACATCACCGTCGCCGTGGCTGACCGAGAGGAGTCGTAGATGGGTCACAAGGTTCATCCGTACGGCTTCCGGATCGGCATCATCAAGCCCTGGCTGGCCAAGTGGTACGCGGACCGCGACTACGCAACCCTGCTCCAGGAGGACATGCGGATCCGGGAGCTGGTCGCCAGGCAGCTGTCGAACGCCAGCGTCAGCCAGGTGGAGATCGAGCGCGGCATCAACCATGTCACCGTCACGGTGCACACGGCCAAGCCCGGGATCGTCATCGGCAAGGGCGGCGCGAACGTCGAGGCGCTGCGCACCAACGTCGGCAAGCTGACGAACAAGAAGGTCAAGCTCGAGATCAAGGAGATCCTGCAGCCCGAGCTGGACGGCATGCTCCTAGCGCAGAACGTCGCGGGCCAGCTGGAGCGGCGCATCGCGTTCCGCAAGGCGATCAAGCAATCGATCCAGCGCACCATCAAGGCCGGCGCCAAGGGCGTCAAGATCCAGGTCTCCGGTCGTCTCGGTGGCTCCGAGATGAGCCGTACCGAGTGGGACAAGGAAGGCCGGATTCCGCTCGGTACCCTGCGCGCCGATATCAGCTACGGCGTCGTGCACGCCCACACCACGTATGGGCGGATCGGCGTCAAGGCGTGGGTCTATCGCGGCGAGCAGCTGGGCGAGCGGCCCGGCAGCGCGCGCACGGAGCCCAGAGCACCGCGTCGCGGCGCGGCCGGCGCCGGTACCCGCACGCGCCCGGTCGGCACCCGGCCGGCCTCCACCACGGGCCGAGCGTCCGCACCCGCCGCTACCGCCGCCGTCGAGGAGGACGCGCGTCCGAGGCCTGCCGTCGAGCAGCCGAGACGGCCCGCGTCACGCCCACGGGCTCCGGCACCCGAAGCGCCGGCCGATGCACCAGCCGCCCTCGCGGGGGATGTCGCGGTGACGACCCCCGATCCGGTGGCAGCTGACGTCGTGAATGCGACGGCGCCTGCGGAAGCGAAGGCCACGAAACCGTCGAAGGCCGAGCCGGCCAGGGCGACCGGGCCAAAGACGGCGGAAGCAGACGCACGGGCGCCGGAGGCCACCGACGCGACGGTGAGCGATGAGCCGCCGGCAGAGGAGTCCTGACGATGCTGATGCCAAAGAGGGTCAAGCATCGCAAGGTGCAGCGAGGTCGCCGTGCCGGCCTGGCGAAGGGTGGCACGACCGTCAGTTTCGGCGACTTCGGCCTGATGGCCGAGGAGGTCTGCTGGCTGACCAGCCGCCAGATCGAGGCGGCACGGCGTGCCATGACCCATCACATCAAGCGCGGTGGTCGCGTCTGGATCCGGGTCTTCCCCGACAAGCCGGTCACGAAGAAACCGGCCGAGGTGCGAATGGGATCCGGAAAGGGCGCGCCCGACCACTGGGTGGCGGTCGTCAAGCCCGGCCGCGTGATGTTCGAGATGTCGGGCGTCCCGGAGCCGATCGCTCGCGAGGCGATGCGCCTCGCCGGTCACAAGCTGCCGATCAGCACCAAGTTCGTTCTCAAGGAGGGCCAGGAGCATGGACATCAGTGAAGTGCGGGCCCTCTCCGACAAGGACCTCGAGGGCCAGCTGCGCGACGCGAAGCAGGAGCTGTGGAAGATCCGCTTCGACCTCGCCACGCGACAGGAGAGCAATTACAGCAGGCTGCCGGCGACCCGCAAGCGGATCGCTCGCATCCTCACCGTCATGACTGAGCGCCAGCACGCCGCCGATGCGGTCGCTGCCGCAGACAAGGCCAGCTGATGCAGGGCAAACGAAAGAGCAAGACCGGACGCGTCGTGTCCGACAAGATGGACAAGACGGTCGTCGTGAGCGTCGAGCGACTGCGGAGGCACCCGATCTACAAGCGGGTCGTGCGTCTCTCGAGCAAGTTCAAGGCACACGACGCCGACAACTCCGCTCGTGTCGGCGACACCGTGCGCATCGAGGAGAGCCGTCCGCTCTCCGCGGAGAAGCGCTGGACCGTCGTCGAGGTCGTGGCGCGCGGCTCCCACGAGGAGCTGATCGACGGGACGGAGCAGGCGTGATCCAGAAGTACAGCAGGCTGCGCGTGGCCGATAACTCCGGCGCGCGAGTCGTGGAGTGCATCTCGGTCATCGGCCGCTCGACGAGCGACACGGCGGAGGTTGGCGACGTTATCGTCGCCGCCGTCAAGCAGGCGATTCCGAATGCCGCGGTGAAGAAGGGCGACGTCGTGCGCGCGGTCGTGGTGCGCACCACGAAGGAGTACGGTCGCGCGGACGGCAGCCACATCCGCTTCGACGAGAACGCGGCGGTCCTCATCACCCCGCAGGGCAGCCCGCGCGGGACGCGGATCTTCGGGCCGGTGGCCCGCGAGCTGCGCGAGCGCAACTACATGAAGATCGTG
>JBHENV010000285.1:0-3771 GCA_046261895.1 Candidatus Limnocylindria bacterium | reverse complement strand
TGCATGTCGCCGCTCTCACGCAACCGGCGAGCCGGCGAGCTGATCGCCTCCGGAGTCCCGTGGCCGGAGGCGGGGGAGCGGGTCTCCGGCGTCGTCGAGGGCGTGGCCACCATCCCGGGTGCGCTCGAGCTCGCGGCCGCCTACGGCGTCGAGATGCCAATCGTCGAGCAGGTGCGAGCGGTCGTGTACGAGCAGCGGCCGCCGCTCGCCGCGGTCGCGGAGCTCATGGCGCGCACGCCGAAGGACGAGCTGAGCGTCTGAGCCGGGGCCGCGCCTTCCCCGGGGCCCGGTCGCCTCCCGCTATACTCCTGCCATTCGGTCGGGGCGTGGCGCAGTCTGGCAGCGCACTTGGCTGGGGGCCAAGGGGTCGGAGGTTCGAATCCTCTCGCCCCGACCACCGTTCACGGTTCCGGCACGCTGACGGGGACTCTCCGCAGTGCGTGCCGACGCAGCACACCCCACCTGTCACGGCCCCGCGTACGATAGGCACCACGATGCTGGAAGGACGCCGGATCCGCTTGCGGCCGGTTCGGGAGGCCCACCTCGCCCGTCTGTACGACGCGCACACCGCCATTCGTGCCCGCGGCGCCCACTACCCGCTCGGGATCATGTCCGAGCCTGCCTTCCGCCGAGAGTTCACGGAGAACGGCTTTGGCAGAAGACCGAGGGCATGCTGCTGAGCGTGCCTTCGGGTGGTGAGGTCGCCGGCCACATCGACTTTTTCCGGCCCGTCTCGTACTGGGACGCCTTCGAGCTCTCATACCAGCTCTACGACGACCGCCATGCCGGCAAGGGCTACGTGACCGAGGCGGTCCAGCTGCTCGCCGACTACCTGTTCGCGACCAAGAAGGAGCACCGAATCCACCTGGTCATCGTTCCCGGAAACGCCGCGTCGCGGCGGATCGCGGAGAAATGCGGCTTCGTGCTGGAGGGAACGGTGCGCGGGGCATTCTTCAACGGTGGCCGGAACCACGACGTGCTGCGCTTCTCCCTCCTGCGGACCGATCCGCGGCCCTGGGAGCCGCACACGAGCGACGCCGGCCTTGCCGTTGGGAGCCCCTGATCGTGCGCCGATCGGTCCTCATCTCGTGACGTCGCCGTGTCCGTCGTCCGGTTCGAGGACGAAGAGGGGGATGGTGCGTGCCGTCCGACGTTGATACGTCGCGTAGAGCGGGAAGGCCGAGCACACCAGCTCCCAGAGCCGATCCCGCTCCGTGGTGACGACCTCCGTGGCGGGCACCTGCCGGGTCGTGCGGCCGATGGTGACCGTGGCACGCGAGCTCGCCCGCAGGTTGCCCACCCACGCCGAATCGTGAGCCGCCCCACCCCGCGAGCCCACAATCACCACGCGGTCGCCGTCCTCGAACGCATAGAGGGTCGCTGGGCGCGGCATGCCGGTCGTGCGGCCTGTCGTGGTGAGCGTGATCTTCATCGGCATGGCAGTCCCATGGTGCGCACCGGTTCCCTGCGGTCAAGGCCGCCGACGTGTCCATCGGCGTACAGTCACACCGAAGGGATCAGGCGCATTCGGAGGGCTCGATCATGACCGATAGCGCGGTGGGAGCGGGGACCAAGGATGATCCGTGGCGGCTGAAGACGCCGCCGGGCACGAGCGAGTACGAGATGTACCGCGACGATGCGGCCGATCCGCCGCAGATCGTTTGCCAGGTTGGCTCGACGAGGCTGACCTACCGGGCTCGGGCGATTGAGGATCTGCACGCATGGCTGAAGGACCAGGGTGACTGGGTGCCTCTCGGCGCGGCCGATGAGCAGAAGGCGGCCGCCGAGGGCAGCGTCGAGGCCTGGGGTCGGTCGGAGGAGAACCCGGTCGGTGGGTGGTACGGGCTTCGGAAGGGATACCGCGGCCGGTTCGGCATGTACCTGCCACCGCTGCTGGAGGCGCTCGGCCTGGCGGAGGTCGAGCACAACCCTCGCAACAATCGGATGCGCGCCCGCTGACGGGACGCCAAGAAGCGGCTGGCGAACACCCGTACGGGCGCGGCCAGCCGCTTCAAGAGCGCAAGGTTGGCGAGTGAGTTACTCGGTCGCCTTGATGTTCGATGCGCGCGGACCGCGCGGGTTGGACTCGACGTCGAAGGTCACTGCCTCGCCGCCGACGAGACGATCAAAGTCGATCGACTCACTGAGCCCGTCGCGGTGGAAGAAATAATCCTTGCCATCCTCGCCGGTAATGAAGCCGAAGCCGCGGTCGGCAACGATCTTCTTGATAGAACCATTGGCCATGAGAGGCCTCCTAACTGTAGAACGACAAGAGTACTCGCTTCTGGCATGTAGCATCGGCCCCCATGACGGCGCTCCCGCCAACACCCCCCTTCGCCCTTCGTGCCAGACTCCTGTCGCCCTTGGCGGACGGCACGCTCCTGGACGAGCCGGATGGGCTGATCGAGGTGGATGCGCGGGGACGTATCGGCCATGCGGGTGCCTGGGCGTGGGCTGAACCCCTGGCCGCGGTTCTCGATCTGCGTCCCATGCTGGTGATGCCCGGCATGGTCGACCTTCACGCTCACCTGCCGCAGATCCCCAACGCCGGCCTGGGCAGCGGGCTCGACCTCCTGAGCTGGCTCGACCGCTACATCTTCCCCCTCGAGCGCGCGTACGACCGTTCGGTCGCCGAGCGGCAGGCGCCTGCCGCCTTCCGTGCCTTCGCGGCCGCCGGCACGACGACGGTTGTTGCCTACGGAGCCCTCTGGGCCGATTCGACCGATGCGGCGTTCCGTGCTGCGGAGACCCATGGCATCCGTGCGGTGATCGGCAAGGTGATGATGGACCGGCTCACCTACGATACTGAGATCGACCCGGGCGAGATCCTCGAGACGAGCCTCCGACAGTCGGATGAGCTGGCAACCCGCTGGCACGGGGCGGCCGATGGCCGCCTCCTCTACGCCTTCACTCCACGCTTCGCGGTCAGCTGCTCGCACGAGATGCTGCGCGAGTCGGCGGCGTTGGCCGCGCGCCACGGCGCGTACTGGCAGACGCACCTCTCGGAGGACGCGGGAGAAGTTGGGGAGGTTCGACGTCTCTTTCCGGAGGCCCGCGACTACCTCGACGTCTACGACAGAGCCGGTGCCCTGGGGGCGCGGACGATCCTGGCGCACGCGATTCACCTTGCGCCGCGGGAGGTCGGCCGCCTGGTCGAGAGCGAGTCGCGGGTCGCCCACTGCCCCGCATCGAACCTGTTCCTCGCCAGCGGGATGATGCCGCTCGGTTCCTACCGCGCGAGTGGCGTGACGGTCGGCCTGGGCAGCGACGTGGCCGCCGGCCCGGAGGTTTCGATCTTCAGCGTCATGCGCGCCGCCGCCGTGACGCAGCGCGTGCTGGAGCTCACGGGTCAGGGTGACGCCGCCGATGCGCTGCGTCCGCTCGACTGGATCCGGCTCGGGTCGCTCGAGGGGGCACGGGTCCTCGGCCTGGACGCTCGAATCCGTTCTCTCGAGGTCGGCAAGGAGGCCGATCTCATCGTCATCGACCCGCGCTTCACGAACCCGCTGCCGACCGACGAACCACCATCCGCCGCAGACGAGGTGGCCAGCCGACTCGTCTTCCGGCCGCATCCCAACATGGTGCGCGGCGCCTGGGTGCGCGGCCGCCTGCTCGACATGGCTTGACCCGTGGCGGCGTTCCGCGGCGATTCGACCGTACCATGAGCGCATCGCCACGGAGCTCGCCTATCTTGGTCGTAGCCCCGTGGTGCGGGCGGAGCGCCAGGGTGCCGGGGTTCATTGGTTGCCGCCCGTGGTGCGGGGCCGGGCG
>JBHENV010000284.1:0-3063 GCA_046261895.1 Candidatus Limnocylindria bacterium | reverse complement strand
ATCGGCGAGTTCCTCGTCGTCCTGGGCGCCTTTCGGTACAACGGCTTTGTGGCGGCAGGGGCAATGATCGTCGTCATCATCAGCGCCGTCTACATGCTCTGGATGTTCCAGCGCGTCTTCTTCACCGTCCCGTCGGACTGGATGCGGCGCTTCTGGCCGGCCCTGCGCGACATCAATCGCAACGAGTGGATCGCGCTCGCGCCGCTGATCGTGCTGGTCGTCGCGCTGGGCGTGTACCCGACGCCGGTGCTCGAGGTGATCGCCGCGCCGGTCGATCGGATCATGGAGGCCGTCAACGGTGCCGGCCTGACCGGCTTCGGCCCCCTGTGGTGAGACGCTGACGGATGGACATGCTTGACGACCTCATCACTCTGCTGCCGGAGCTGATCCTGGTGGCGTTGGTGCTGACGATCATCACCGTGGATCTCTTCCTGTCGCGTGCCGATAAGTGGCTGCTCACTCCGCTGACCGTGGCCGGGCTGGTCCTGGCCGGTGCGGCCTGCGTCGTGGTCTGGGATGTCAACGAGACGGTGTACGCCGGCTTCTACGTCGTCGATGACCTGTCGGTCTTCTTCAAGGCCGCCACCATTCTGATCGGCATCATCTCGGTGCTCTTCGCGCCGTCCTACCTCCTGGTGCGGAGGATCCCGCTCGGCGAGTTCCACATGATCCTGGTCACGGCGCTGCTCGGCATGTTCGTGCTCGCCTCCAGCAGCGACATGATCACCCTCTTCCTGGGCCTCGAGCTGATGACAATGCCCAGCTACCTGTTGACCGGCTTGCACAAGACCGATCGCTACAGCAACGAGGGTGGGCTGAAATACTTCCTGCTCGGCAGCTTCGCCAGCGCGATCATGCTCTTCGGGATCAGCTGGCTATACGGGATCACGGGATCCACCAACATCGCCGAGATCGGTGCGACGCTCGAGGGCCGGATGAGCGGGGCGCTGCTCGTGGCGATCGGCTTCCTGCTGGTCGGTGGCACCTTCAAGATCGCGGCCGTCCCGTTCCACTACTGGACGCCCGACGCCTACCAGGGCGCTCCGACGCCGATCACAGGATTCCTGTCGGTCGGCCCGAAGCTCGGAGCATTCGCGCTGCTGATCCGGGTCTTCACGGAGGCGCTCGCGCCGCTGCGTGCGGACTGGCTCGGCATCTTCCTGGTCCTGACGGTCCTGACCATGACGATCGGCAACGTCGTCGCCCTGGTCCAGGTGAACGTCAAGCGGATGCTCGCCTACTCGAGCATCGCCCACACCGGATACATCATGGCCGGGCTGGCGGCCTACGCGAACGCGCCGAACGACGAGACGGCGGCACAGGGCATCGAGTCGGTCCTCTTCTACGTCCTCGGCTACGCCGTGATGAACATCGCCGCCTTTGCGGTGGTCGGCATGCTCCAGCGAGACACGCGGCGATTCGGCGGCCTCAACTCGTTCGCCGGCCTCGCCTCCCGTTCGCCGGGCCGCGCCGCGGCGATGGGCATCCTCATGCTCAGCCTGACGGGCATCCCGCCGACGGTCGGCTTCTTCGCCAAGCTCTACGTGCTGTTGGCGGCGGTCGATGCCGGCCTGGCCTGGCTGGCGGTCATCCTCGTCCTCAACGCGGCGATGGCGGCCTTCTACTACCTGCGCGTCGTCGTCTACATGTACATGCGCGATCCCGAGGCCGATCCCGCACCGATCGACACCTCCCCCTTCGGCTCGGTGGCTCTCGGGCTGTCGGTGGCCGGCGTCATCATCCTTGGGCTCTTCCCGGGCGCCGTCCTCGCCCTGGTCGAAGTGTCTGCGGCGAGCCTCTTCTAGCGCCGATGAACGCCAGCGAGGCCGACACCGCTCTCGGCGTGGCCGCCGCCACGCTCCTCGGCGAGCGTCGCCTGATCATCGCCACCAATCGTGGGCCTGTCACCTTCGCCGCCGCGGCCGATGGGTCGCTCCGTCCTCGGCGTGGGTCCGGCGGCCTCGTGACCGCGCTCGGGCAGGTCGGTCGCCACGTCCCGGTCACCTGGGTGGCGGCCGCCATGAACGAGGGTGACCGGCGCGCCGCGGTCGATCCAAAGCTGCTGCGCCAGGCCGCCGGAGACGACGATGCCATCCGCCTCCGCTTCGCCTCGGTCGAGCGCGCCGTCTACGAGCAGGCGTACAACGTCATCGCCAATCCATTCCTCTGGTTCCTCCAGCACCAGATGTGGAACCTGCCCGAGCGGCCGGTCATCGACGCCGGCACCATGCGCGCCTGGGAGCGCGGCTACCTGGTGGTCAATGAGGCGTTCGCATCCGCCGTGCTGGCGCAGGCCCGCGGCGACCGCCGACCGCGAATCATGCTGCACGACTACCACCTCTACACGGCGGCGGAGTCGATCCGCCGCGCGCGGCCGCGCGCTCTGCTCAGCCACTTCACGCACATCCCATGGCCGCCATCGAGCATCTGGCAGAACATCGCTCCCACCATTCGCCTGGGAATCGCCAACGGCTTGCTGGCAAACGATGTCGTCGGGTTCCAGACCGAGCGGTACGCACACAACTTCCTGCGCATGATCGAGTCGTTCGTGCCCGACGCAACGGTCGACTACGACGCGCGGATCGTGCGGCGAAAGCGACGAACGACGCGCGTCCGGCACTATCCGATCAGCATCGACGTCGAGGCGACGCGACGGGTTGCCGGCTCGCGAGCGGCACGGCGCCGTGCCGACCAATTGCTGGGAGGCACGCGGGAGCGCGTCATCGTGCGCGTCGACCGGCTCGAGCCGTCGAAGAACATCCTGCGCGGCTTCCTGGCCTACGAGGCGCTGCTGCAGCGACACGCCAGAATACGGGGCCGCATCACCTTCCTCGCCTTCCTGGTCCCCTCCCGGACCGGACTCAGCGAGTACGGCGACTACGGGCGCAAGGTGCAGAACTCGGTCGACCGCATCAACGCCCGCTTCGGGCTCGCCGGATGGCGACCGATCCAGCTCTTCTACGAGAACGACTACGCGCAGGCGCTGGCCGGCCTCTCGATCGCCGATGTCGTGCTCGTGAACCCGCTAGTCGACGGCATGAACCTGGTCGCCAAGGAGGCAGT
>JBHENV010000283.1:0-4143 GCA_046261895.1 Candidatus Limnocylindria bacterium | reverse complement strand
CGCCGTCGTGACGAGCAGCATAAAGCCGACATTGCGAGTCCGTTCGGGCGTAGGCATCATCACCTCTCTCGGCAGAATGTGCGAGGGGGAAAGCTGTCGGTTCTAGTCTCGCCGAGCCGGCGCGACCTTAGTGGCGGTGCGGAAGACTACCGACCCGCCCTGACTCACGCCTCACTGCCCCAAAGCGCTTTGTGCCCGCAGGCTACGCCTCACTCAGCGGCGCTGTCAAGACACAGGAACCCCCATCTAGAGCTAAGTCGGGAGATCCAGCAGCACCTACAGACTGCAGCGGGGCGACAAGTGCCGGTCCCACGTTCTATCCGAGACATAGGCAGGTCCGCCCTGGGTGTGTAGCGTCGCTGCGCCGCAGGGCCGGGCGTCACCTAGCGTGGCCGGCTGGAAATCAGGCAGCGGATCAAGGGTGCGGGAAAAAAGTCCGGGCGGAGTCCCCTGCAAGGAGTGTCGCCGCAGCCATGGCGACGAGCAAGAGGGCGATTACCGCTAAGACGATCGACTCCGCGCGTGCGTCGTCACTCACATTGGCCTCCGGAGTCCCATTGCCTGTCCCTACGAGGACGTCGAAGTCGGTCATGCTGGGCTCCGCGTGGCGGATTGCAGCATCAAATTGCGGCGGAACGACTGTCGGCCTCCGGGTGCACAGAATCGGCCTGGAGGCGGTTCGTCGCTGCTCGACGTAATCCGAAGTGCCGCGCCCGACTCCGATGCGGAAGGCCAGCTGCACCTACCGCTTCGTAGTTTCACTTCCCGAATCGATGGTGACAAGCAGAGGAGCGTGGTCGCTTAGGCGCAGGGCATGCGCCCGGAAATGGATCGATCTCGCATGCGCGTACGCTAGTGCCGTCACGCCGCCGCAGAAGGCGTGGTCGATCTGATATTGCGCGTTGTCCTTGTGGAACCAGGTCCTGCCCTCGTCTGAATGGAACTGCCGATAGCGGGCGACGTGTTCCAGTCGCCGCTGATGAGGAACCGCTTGCCATAAAGGATCTCGCGCACAGCGACCTTTCTCGAGGCAGAGCGCGGCGAGACACTCCGAACGATCGCCCGCGAGCTCGAGGGCAAGGCTCCGGCTGATGGTCAAACGGATCCTCAGACGCCATGGGTACCCGCCCGACAAGCAGGAGCATGCGACTCTTCTGGTCCTCGAGCAAGCCGAGCTCGTCTCCGTCAACTGGGCAGTGGAGCCACCCAGCAACCCATCGTCTGAAGAGTGACGCAACCCGCCGCGCTTGTTGGCCAGCCGTCGCGGAGGACATCCAATGAACGCCCGCCGCGACTCGCGCGCCTTAAGCGCGACCCTTGACGGCCATGTGCAGCCATCCATGCAGCCAAGGGGGCGCAACGGCCCGTACCGAGACGGATGTCGGTGGACCGTTCTGCTCTTCGCGCCATGTGTGGCAGACGCCGGTGGACTACAGCGGACGGCTCGCTCACTCCTCATAACCCGAAGGTCGGCGGTTCGAATCCGTCCCCCGCAACCACGCATACGAGATCGGAAGCCGCCCCCCACCGGGCGGCTTTCGCTTTGCCGGCGAGCCGAATGCTCACAGCATGCGCACGAATTTATGCGGCGGCGTCGATGAGCGCCGCGCCGTGCGGGGAGCGCACTCGGCGGACTGACCGCGACCGTTGACAGTAGCGGCAGCTACGTTCGCCCGGCAGCAGTCCGCACGCGCCAGTCGGAAGCAGCGTGTTGCATCGTGACGTGATCGGCTTTCGTGGCCCGCCCACATCAAGCGGCAACCTGGACCACAGGAATCTGAAGCTCTGTAGGGAGCGGCCATCCCGTGGCGGCGTCGGTAGAAGTACGGTAGCCGGTCGGTCGATGCGCACCTACAGTCGGCATGCCACGGGTTCGGTTACCAACCGGCCGAGTCGCTCGTATGGTCAACACACCTTGAGGGGGTATCCCTTTGGCCTACGGCGACGTCACTGCGCTCGGTCCTGGCAGGCGCCTACATGCCCCATGGTGGGCCGTGGTTGGAGGGGCTCTTTGGCCTGATCCTCGTGGCCTCGGTCATTTCGGATGGCCTTGGCGCGGCCGCCGTTTGCTTCGTGTTGGCCGGCGGGGCGTTCTTGATCTGGAGTCGGACCCGAGCGCGACGTGCCGCATGGCCTCGCTCTGGCTCCGTTACGTTCTCAGTGGTGGTCCTGGGCCTTGGCGCGTTCATGGTGCTGGTAGGCATCGGCGCTGGCGTGCGGGCGTATACCGATCCCCAGGGAACAGCGGGCGTACAGGGCACGGCCGACGGCGCCACGCAGAAGCCGACCCCGTCGCCGACCCCAACTCCCACGCCGACCTCAACGCCATCGCCGCATCCAAGGTCCGGCGCTCCCCTGGGGAGCGATGCGACGTGTGTGACGTGGGGCATGGCCAGTGAGGCCGTGCGGACCATGACTCTTCGCCACCTGAGCCAGGTGCCAGTCGCGGAGCGCGACCAGCTGGGTCAGGCCGTGAATGAAGCATGCAGCGATTCACCCAACGCCCGTCTGGCTACGGTTGTCGAAAGACAAGAGGGGCCGCTGCTCCCCACGCCGACACCGACTGCCACTCCGACCGCCACGCCCGCGCCGAAGCCGACACCGACGCCGACACCGACGCCGACACCAACGCCGACTCCGAAGCCCACGCCTGCGCCGACCCCTGAGCCGACTCCGAAGCCCACGCCTGCGGCGACCCCAATGCCGGACCCGACTCCGGTGCCCGCCGCCTTTGCACCGATCCAGCTCAGCGGAACGGGAAGCAGCGTGCCCACGTTCGCCATTCCCGAGGACGCCGTCGGCATCGCCACCATCACGTACTCCGGCGGCGGCAACTTCGCCGTCTGGTCGGTGGACTCGGCGGGCTCACAGACGGACCTCCTCGTCAACACGATCGGTGCCTACAGCGGATCGGTGTTGTTCGACGAGCAAGGGCACTCGGTCGCGTTCAGCGTAGAGGCAAGCGGGCGGTGGACCATCGTGATCAAGCCAATCGAGCATGCCCGGAAGTGGACCCAAGCCTCGAACCTGACCGGTACCGGCGATGACGTCGTGATGCTCGACCCGGGGACCAGTGGCCTCGCCACAAGCGTCTTCGCACACCAGGGGTCCGGGAACTTCGCGGTCTGGTCCTATAGCTCCAGCGGGGTGGAACTACTCGTCAACGAGATCGGCGCCTACAGCGGAGAGGTTCTGCTTGGTGCAGGCACACTGCTATTCGAGATTACCGCCGACGGCCCATGGTCGATGACGCCGCCTCAGTAAGCGAGCAGCAGGTCAGGGTGGCGGTGGTAGCCGCCAGTCCGCCGCCATCGTTGCGGATCGGCTGGCTTCGCCGTAACCGGTGAATCGAGAAGGGCGGGACTCGTTCCAACGAGAGGGTCTAGAGCGACCGGACGATGAAGATACGCCTCTGATGCCGAGGCGCTCCTTGGCGGACGCGAAAAAGCAGCCGGCGCCTCTGATTCCCCCCGAGGCCCCGGCTGCTTGTATCTTGTCGAGCCCTCCGGCTGCTGCTCGTGCAGCCCTCGACAGCTGAACAGTAGGCCGGCCGACGTGACGACGGCATCCGGAATATTACGGAAGGCGGTACGGAACATTGGGTCAGTACTGCGTGGCACCACGTCCGGGGCATGCCTGACGGCAGGTACTCGCGGCGGGTGACGAAGCTGCGCGTCGACCCCTCGCGCCATGCAACGGCCCGGCGTGGCGCGTTCGTGCGGTCCGCCTTGGCACGAATGGAGGTTGCCCGAGTGACTGAACCGAACGGTACGTGCGACGTCGGTGGCAGGGTGGCCTGCAAGCGCCCCTACAGCCCTACGGCTTCCAGCGCCCGAGGAGCGCGCCCAAGGCCGCGCCAAATGCGATGCCTATCGCTATTCCGACCGGGGAGATTGTCGAACGCGACACCGAGTGCGGCTCCAACGCCTATGCCGATGCGATGCATGCCCCCGATGGTCGGGCGTCGGCTCCTCCGTGACCGCCACGCCGGCCGCTCGCAGCCTCTCGACGGCAGCATCGCAATCATCGGTGTAGACCCACATGCTGATGCTGCGCGCGTTCCCGCGGACGCCCTCCGCGCTCAGCCCGATGCCGAGATGCCACTCGCCGTAGTCGAGGGCAACGTACGCGGGCTGGCCATCC
>JBHENV010000282.1:0-15243 GCA_046261895.1 Candidatus Limnocylindria bacterium | reverse complement strand
TTGTCCCAGATCTGGTCCGGCACCAGCTCTGAGTAGCAGGTGCGGCAGGCTGTGTAGATGATCGGCAGGTAGTACTCCTCCACGATCTCCTTCGTCGGAAAGATGAGCTTCGCGGACAGGTCGGTGGAGGTGGCTGGCATGTGCTGCCTCAGGGTGTCAGCTTTCGGCCGGCACGAGTAGCGGGTTATCCACAGATCGAACCCACACATTGTATGACATCAGTGGATAACCGGATTGGTGCCGGCGTGCTCGATCTCCGACAAATTAACGCGATTCCTGTCATACACGAGTCTCGTGGCACGCCTCATGCCTTCTCGCTCAGGTTCTCCTCGCCCGGATCCGTCGACGCCATGTCGAGTCGCGCGAGCCCATGCAGGCGGTCGAGCGCGATCCGATCGCCGCCCGCGCTGCGCGCACTCGCCAGCGCCTCCTCAGCGCGGGTCACCAAACCATCGAGGTCGAGATCCTCGCCCGGCCGCATGACCGCCACCCCGACGCTCAGCGTGACCGTGATCTCGACGTCGCCGACCGAGATCGGACGCTGACCGATGCGCCGGCGCAGTGTCTCGGCGAAGGTCGCGGCGCCGCCCTCGTCGGTGTGCGGCAGGATCGAGAGCAGCCCGTCGCTGCCGGATCGGCCGAGCGCATCGGCGGCCCTCACCCGCAGGCGGACGCGAAGGGCGATCTCGCGCAGCACGGTATCGCCGCCCTCGATGCCGTGGGCGGCGTTGATCTCGCCGAAGCGATCGAGGTCGAGCAGCAGGATGGTGACCGGGTGCTGGTAGCGACGCGCCTGCGCGACTTCGACGCGCAGGCGATCGAGGATCGCGGCGCGACTGGCGACGCCGGTGAGCAGGTCGGTCGTCGCGGCGCGCTCGATCTCGACACGCTGGAGCTCGACGGTCCGTCGTGCCTGAAGGAGCTCTTCGATCGTGGCGCGCAGCTCGCGGCCAAGGCGCTCCGCATTGCCGGACACTGGTGGCTCGCGCACCACGACGGTGATGGATGTCGCGTCACGGTGGATCGAGAGGTCGAGCCCGCCGATGGGAGTGTGATGCAGCACCGTCTCGGACCCGGCCGGCAGCTGCGGAAGGGCGAGGCCGAGCAGATCCTCGAGCCGGGTGCCCTCGCCCGCTGCGTCCAGACCGAGCATGGCCGCGGCGGCTGGATTCCAGGCCCGCAGGCGCAGGTGACCGTCGAACCGAAGGACTCCCTCCGACAGTTGCGCCACGACCTCTGGCAATCGGTCGTCGTCGGTGGCCGCAGGCTTCTGAGCCACCTGGATGACGGATCGCGTCGTCAGGAGCGCGGCTGCGGTGAGCGTGACGAGACCCAACACCAGCTCGGCGCCCGCCCCACGCGCGACGGCAAGCGCCAGGGCGCCGACCGCCAGGGCCGCCGCGGCGGGGCCGAGGTCGCGCGTTGCGGCCACGAGTGCCGCCAGGCCGCTGAGAACGGCCGCGGCCAGGAGCAGCGGCGAGCGAAAGGGGTCGATGGCCTCCGCCAGCACAGGAAGGATGTCGAGGGCCACGGCGACCTCGGCCATGACCAGCACCAGGCCGGCGGCCACCACCCGTGCGCGATGACCCGCGATGAGCACGGCCGCACGTCCCGCAACCGCAGCGGCGAGCGTAAGGGTGGCGGCGACCGCGACCGCGACGGCAATGCTGGCGGAGCCGGCGATGAGCGCGAGCGCTCCGCCGACGAGGGCGGCGGACGAACCGGCCAGTAGCACGCTGGCGAGCGATCCGTGTCGCAGCCCGACCGCCAGCGACGCGACCGCTGCCATTCCGGCAGCTCCGATCAGGCCGGCACTGAGCGCCGGGATGATCCACGCCAGCCCGCCCGTTGTCACGTCGACCGGCGGCGCGGCGCGCAGCGCCAGAATCGGCGCCAGGAGCGCCGCAACCGTCAACAGCATGAGAAGTGCGCGGACGGCATGGCCGCTGAGGATTCGTTCCATGCCTCGGAGTGTGGCCGCCCGGTGGCGGCGGACAATGGTACGAACGACCGCTGCGATCGGCCGCCCTATACTCGGCCACCGTGAACGTCCGTCCCGCCGTCATGCCCCGCGTCGCATTCCTTGCCGCGACCGACGCGCTGATCGCGACGGGTGACGCGCTCGTCGTGGACCCGAGCTGGGACCGCTTTCGGCATTGGCTCATCGAGTCCGATGCGCTCCTCGAGCGCGTCTGGGGCCGGATGGACCGCTACCACCTCGCGTGGCTCAACGTGGGGCGCGGCAGCGCGCCGCCGGGCTCGTCGCTCGATGACGAAGGCACGCGACGGTTCATCGCGGAGGTGGCCAGCGGCAAGCTGGCCGTGCTGCGTACGATGAGAACCACGGTGGAGCGGCAGGGTTGGACGCTGCTCTCCGACGATGACCCCGACGACCACGCTCGGACCGAGGACACCCGGTGAGTTATCAGATCGCGCCCGGCGGCCTGGCGGCCGTTCTTGCCCATCCCGACGACGAGAGCTTCGGCTGTGCTGGCGCCCTGGCGTTGGCGCACGAGGCTGGAGCGACGACCCGGCTGCTCGTCGTGACGCGCGGCGAGGCCGGCTCGAGCGACGGCAGATCGGACCCCGCCGTGGGCGACCAGCGCGAAGCGGAGCTGATCTGTGCGGCGCGCGCCATCGGCCTGGACGAGGTCTCACTGCTGGACGGGTATGCCGACGGGGGCGTCGCCGACCAGCCGTTCGACCGGTTGGTCGAGGAGATCGCCGCTTGGCTCGGCGACCGGCGACCAGCCGCCGTCATCACGTTCGGGCCGCACGGCGTTACCGGCCATCCGGACCACATTGTGGTCGGCAGTGCGACGCGCTGGGCGGTCGAGCGCCTGGCCGACGCCGGAACGGCCCCGAACGCGGTGTACGTCATCAGCCCCATCTTCGATCCGAGTGGGAACCGATATGACCTCTCGCCCGAGGAGCAGTCAGCGACGCACAGGATCGAGATCACCCACGTCGCCGGACGCAAGGTCGATGCGCTCGCCTGCCACGCCAGCCAGTCGGACGCCGTCGAAGAGCTTGCCGCGCTGCGGGCCGCGGTCGAGGGCGGCGCACCGATTCACGAGGGCTACAACCGCGTTCGACCGCTCGTTCCGGCGCCCCACCCGGACTTCGACGAGGCACTCCTCTGAGGCGTAGACTGTGACCATGACGATCGATTCCAACCTCGGCAAGGTGGACGAGGTGATGACCGCGCTGTACGAGATCCAGGACCCCGAGATCGGGATGAGCATCGTGGATCTCGACCTGATCAAGGCCGTGGAGCTCGGGACGGATGGCGGTCCGACGGAGATCAAGATGGTGCTCACCACGCCGTTCTGTCCCTGGGCCGGTGAGCTGATTCAGACGGTGAAGACGAAGGCAGAAGAGGTGGTCGGGCCGCCGGTCAAGGTCACGCTCCTGGCGGAGCGATGGGAGCCGCCCCCGGGCCTCTTCTAGGCCTCCGACGATGCGGATCTACACGCGCAAGGGCGACACGGGAACCACCGGCCTCCTCTTCGGCGGCGACCGCGTGAGCAAGGCCGACGTGCGCACCGATGCGTACGGGACCACGGATGAGGCCGTTTCCGCGCTCGGGCTTGCACGCGCGTCGATCGGCTCGGCGACGGATCGGACCGAGGTGCGACTCGGTGAGCTCATCCTGCGCCTGCAGCGCGAGCTGTTCGTGGTCGGTGCCGAGCTGGCGACGCATCTCGATCGGCGTGACCGACTGACGGACCGCGTCTCGCGTGTGACGGCCGAGATGGTGACGGCGCTCGAGGCGGAGATCGACGCGCTCGAGGAGCTCGTGGAGCAGCCGAAGGAGTTCGTGTTGCCGGGCGAGTCGATGACCGGCGCGGCGCTCGACCTGGGTCGTACCACGGTGCGGCGGGCCGAGCGTCGAGCCGTCGCACTCGCCGATACGGGCGAGCTGCTCGATTCCCAGGTCGTGCCATATCTCAACCGGCTTGCCGATCTGCTCTTCGTCATGGCACGTGCCGCCGACGGCGGCTTTCGGTCGGTTCGAGAGTAGGTCTCGCCGCCTTCCGTCGCTCGGTGCGGATTCCGACGACGAAGTCGGAAACGTGTGGTGGAATCCGTCGACGGACGGGATAGAATCGGCCCGTATCGGTGCGCAGCACCCGACCATCGCCTACATCGTTCGAGGTCCCAACGAGCCATGACCCTGACCGCACCACGCCGCCAGATGTTCATCGATGGCGACTGGGCAGATGCCGGCAGCGGCGAGACCGCGTCGGTCATCAACCCCGCCACGGAGGAGGAGATCGCCCAGGTCGCGAAGGGCGATGCCACCGATGTCGACCGCGCGGTGGCTGCGGCCCGTGCCGCATTCGACACATGGTCGCAGACGACCGCCGCCGAGCGCGCCAAGGCCCTGTACGCGTTCGCGGATGCCATCGAAGGCGACACGGAGACGCTCTCGGGCCTCGAGCAGGCGAACGTCGGCAAGCCGAAGGGGACCGCCGACTTCGACGTCGAGTTCACGGTCGACAACGTTCGCTTCTTCGCCGGCGCGGCGCGCGTCGTGGAGGGCAAGGCGGCCGGGGAGTACGTCAGCACCCACACCAGCATGATCCGTCGGGAAGCGGCAGGCGTCGTCGGCCAGGTGGCGCCATGGAACTACCCGCTCATGATGGCCATCTGGAAGCTCTGTCCCGCCATCGCGGCCGGCTGCACGGTGGTCCTCAAGCCGGCCTCCATGACGCCTCTCTCGGCGCTGCGCCCCGCCGAGCTGGCTGCCGGCATCTTCCCGAAAGGGGTCTTCAACGTCGTGACCGGACCGGGTGGCGTCGTCGGCCGGCGGCTGATATCGCACCCCGACGTCGACATGGTCAGCCTCACCGGCGACACGGCGACCGGCAGGGAGATCGCTGCGGCGGCAGCGCAGACGGTCAAGCGCGTGCATCTCGAGCTGGGCGGCAAGGCTCCGGTGCTCGTGTACGACGACGCCGACATGGACGCGCTGGCGGAGACGATCAAGCTGGCCGGGTTCTTCAACTCCGGACAGGACTGCACGGCCGCCACGCGGCTCATCGTCATGGGCGATGGCTACGACCGCGCGCTCGAGGCGCTCGTGCCGGCGGTCGAATCGATCAAAGTCGGCGATCCGGCATCGGACCCCGACCTCGACATGGGCCCGATGGTGTCGAAGGCGCAGCAGGAGCGCGTGGCCGGGTTCATCGACCGGGCCAGGGGTTACGGCGCCGAGATCGCAACCGGCGGCGACACCCTCGGCGACAAGGGGTTCTTCTACCGGCCGTCGGTGGTCGCCGGCGTGGCGCAGGACGCCGAGATCGTTCAGAACGAGGTGTTCGGGCCAGTGGTCACCGTGCAGCGCTTCAGCGACGAGGCAGAGGGCCTGAGCTGGGCGAATGGCGTGCCCTACGGGCTGGCTGCATCGGTCTGGACGAAGGACGTCAAGCGCGCGCTGCGCGCGGCAAAGGCGCTTCGCTATGGGACCGTGTGGATCAACGACCACCTCACGATCGCGTCGGAGATGCCGCACGGCGGTTTCGGCCAGTCCGGCTACGGCAAGGACATGAGCAGCTACTCCATCGAGGACTACACGATCATCAAGCACGTGATGGCGAAGATCGTCGACTGATGGGCCGGTCGGCCGGCGGCGTTGAGTCGCGGGATGCGCCCGTGTCGGTCCAGGTTGCGAGGCCGCCGCGTGCCGCTCGCGATATGCGCGCGAGCGGGGCCATTACCGGGGAACATCCGAAGCATCCTGAGCGATCCAGATCGCGTCGATGCCCAGCTAGGCCAGCGCGGCCGGTTCTGCTGCATGTCGCGAAGGCCAGACGGATCTCTCGGCCGCTGCTCGCCTGCTACGATCGGTCGTCCATGACCGATACGCCCGCCGCCGGCCCACCAGCCCAGGGGTCAACCCTTCCGAGTGGCCGTACGGCCCCGCTCGACCCGGCTGAGCATGCCCGGCTCTTTCGTCAGGCTGTGTCCCTCTTCAACGGCGTCCGCTACTGGCACGCGCACGAGGTCTGGGAAACGCTCTGGCGTGCCGCCCCCGACGAGGACCGCGACTTCTATCAGGGGCTGATCCAGGTGGCCGCCGGGCTGCTGCACCTACAGCGCCGAAACCTGCGCGGCGCGCGCAACAAGCTGCGCGAAGGCCTGGACAAGCTGTACTCCTACCAGCCCGCCCATCACGGCGTCTTCGTCAACGAGCTGATCGGCGAGGCGAAGCGGCTGCTCGACGACATCGACAATGGACATCTGCCGTACCTGATCCCGCCGGTCATTCGGTTCACGGAGACCGATACGCGCGACTTCAGCCGGTGAGCCAGGACCGCGTCGAGCGGGATTCGATGGGCGAGATCCGGGTGCCCGAACACGCCAAGTGGCGGGCGCAGACTCAGCGGGCGGTCGAGAACTTTCCCATCTCGGGCATGCGGCTGGAGCGCTCGCAGCTGGAGGCACTGGCCCGCATCAAGGGGGCGGTCGCATCGGTCAAGCGGGAGCAGGGGATGATCGAGCCGGAGCTGGCGGCCGCCATCATCGAGGCCGCCGACGCCGTGGCGCGTGGCGACCACGACAGCCAGTTCCCGATCGATGTCTTTCAGACGGGGTCGGGCACGTCGAGCAACATGAACATGAACGAGGTGCTCGCCACGCTCGCCGCCGAGTCGCTGGGACGGGCGGTCCACCCGAACGACGACGTCAATCACCCGATGTCGTCGAACGACATGTTCCCGGCCTCGATCCATATCGCGGCAACGGCCGGCGTCGTCCGCGACCTTATTCCGTCTCTCGAGCACCTCGCGGCGGCTCTGGAGCGCAGACGCGACGCGTTCGGCGATGTGGTGAAGGCCGGTCGAACCCACTTGATGGATGCGACGCCGGTGACGCTCGGCCAGGAGTTCGGCGGCTACGCGGCGCAGATCAACCTGGGCGTCGAACGCCTCGTCGCGACGCTCCCGCGCGTCGCGGAGCTGCCTCTGGGAGGCACCGCGGTGGGCACGGGAATCAACTCGCCACCCGGATTCGGCGGACGCGTGATCGTGGAGGTCGCGGCGGCGACCGGCCTGCCGTTGACGGAGGCGCGCGACCATTTCGAGGCACAGGGTGCTCGCGACGGGCTCGTCGAGCTGTCGGGGCAGCTGCGGGTCATCGCCGTCAGCCTCACCAAGATCGCGAACGACCTGCGCTGGATGGGTTCGGGACCGCGCGCCGGCCTCGGCGAGATCAATCTCCCTGACCTTCAGCCCGGCAGCAGCATCATGCCGGGCAAGGTGAATCCGGTGATCCTCGAGGCCACCCTCATGGTGTGCGCCCAGGTCGTCGGCAACGACGCGGCGGTCGCCTGGGGCGGAGCGGCGGGAAACTTCGAGCTGAACGTCATGCTGCCGATGCTCGGACGCAACGTGCTCGAATCGATTCGGCTGCTCGCCAACGTCACTCGCCTGCTCGCCGACCGCTGCGTCGACGGCATCACGGCCAACGTCGATCGTCTGCGCGAGCTCGCGGAGAGCTCGCCTGCGATCGTGACGCCGCTGAACCGACATATCGGCTACGAGGAGGCGGCGAGCGTCGCCAAGCAGGCGCTGGCCGAGCACAAGACGATCCGCCAGGTGGTCGTCGCGCGCGGTCACGTCGAGGCGGGGCGGCTCACCGAGGCGGAGCTCGATGAGGCACTCGACGTGATGCGCATGACTCAACCGTAGAGATTCAGTCGCCCCGATCCGCACCCGGCTCGGGGAGCCACGCGTACTCGAGTGGTGACGGCGCTCCGTTGCCGAGCCCGTCGGTCTGCGCGTGGAGCCAGACGAGCAGGTCGCCAGCAAGGTGGGGACGCATGATGCTGTCGACTCCATTGTCGTAGCTGGTGATCGTGCGACTGGCACCGCGCTCCAGGTCGTGTACCCCAAACGTCGATGAGTCCGCGCCCCACATGGCCACGAACCGACCGCCGCCCGACGGGTAGTTCACGTAGTCCTGTGGACCGATCCGTACGGTCGAGATCGTCTCGGATTCGAACGAGTACCGGAAGAGGCGCCCCCAGTTGAACATCGCGAAGCCAGCATCGGGCTCCTTCCAGATGACGCCGCCGTCGGTCAGGACCGGCATCGTCGCGTTTCCCGACGTATCCAGCTGACGCGGCTCTGTCCCCGGATCGAACAGGTCCATCAGCATCACGTGGCGGATATCCTCCGACGGGTCAGCCCCGATCGTGACGTCGACGTATGCCAGCTGGCTTGCGCGCAGCGATGGGAGCCAATAGGCGCGCTGCGAGGCGTCGTCCTCCATCAGCATGCGTGGCTGCCACGTTGGCGCCTCCGCGATCCACAGCTGCGTGAGGGCGCCCGTCCCATCGGCATTGTCATCGAAGGCAGTCCACGCCACGCGTCCGGCGTCCACGTCGAAGGAGGGGACCAGGCTCGGAACATCATCGTCTCCGTCGTGCGAGCCCAGCAGGATCGGCTCGCCGCCCGGCTCGGTCAACAGCCACAGCTTCCACCACGGTTCGCCGAGCGAGCTGATCTCGGTGAATGCCCAGAGGTCGGTGTCGCCGGCGATCTTTGCCAGCTGGCGCTCTCGCTCCGGGTTGTGCCACAGCAGCTCCGGCTCGGCCTCGCCCGGGACGTAGCGCCACAGATCGGGTGCCCCATCACCGACCGGACCGTCCAGGACGCCCGACGAGTAGATGACGGCGTAGCTGTCGCTCGCAAAGTCGAGCATTGGCCACAACCAATCGGGATCGAGCTGGGCGACCTCCAGCTCCAGGCGGTTCGCGCTCGGCCGCGGCGTCCGCTGGTTCGGCGACACCTCCGCTGGCGGAGTCGGAGACGCCGGGACCGAGGGATGGCCCGTCGCATCCACCGTTGAGCTCGGCCCGAGGGTCGGCGGAGGTAACGGGGTGGCGGCCGTGCAGGCCACCACCCCCACGACGAGCATCGCGAACAGGGCCGCGGCGCAGCGTCGATGGTGCATCACCACACGATCCGCCGTGTGTGCTCGCTGATCAGGGCAGCGATGTCCCGCGTCGGGTCCCAGAACTTCCCCGTGCTTCCTCCCTCGTCCTTCGACGAGTCGGTGTAGTAGATCCTCGAAAAGGTCGTGCCGTTGTAGGAGCCGTACCAGCCGTACGCGGCGATCCAGTGGCCCACTGACCGTACGGCCTTCGGCCAGCTGATCAGGTAGTACCTGGAGTTCGGATCGTGCGGTTTGACCGGGATCGCAAGCGGCATCTTGGAGCTGCTCACGTTGCTGCGCACGTAGCCCTGGAGCTCGTCACCGGAGTGGCCGTCTCCGTCGCGGTCGCGTACGTCAAGCACGACCCAGTCCCAGCCGGCAGGGCGGCGCGGTGCGCCCTGCGTCCCGAGCTCGAGGCCGTCCTCCAGCTCCGGTGCACTGGTCCCACCGTTGAGATCGGTCTTCATCCAGCCGGCGATCTGTGCCTGTGTGTACTTGTTCGCCGCAGCCGCAACGGCCCAGCTGTAGTTGGCGATGACCTGGCCGGTCGCCGGTCCGCAGTAGATGTTCTTGACCTGGTCGCGCGCGTTGACCGAGAGGTAGGCCTGCGGCACGGTGCAGGCTTGCGTCTGGGCCTGCGTGCCCGAGCCGGTCGGGGTGACGCACGATAGCGGCGCGAGGTCCGATCCCTCGTCCACGACCGATGCGAGATACGCGTCCGAGGCAGCGAGCTTCTGCTCCGCCGCGGACTGCTCTTCCGAGGTGAGCGGACGTTCGGCCGGAGCCACGGCCGGCGGCTTGGTCGGTTTCGCCGCCGATACCGGCGCGCCGAGCATGGCGGTCAGCACCACGGCGCCGGCGACGGCAAGTCCAACCCGTTTCCTGAACATAGGGGCAGCCTCCTGTTCGTCGGAGGCGGGCCGGCGTTCGATGGCGTGGAGACCATGATGCTCCACAGTCTCTTCTCCGCCGCTTACCGGCCGGTTATCGGGCCGCATCGGACTGACATGAGAACGCCGGCCCGTTTCCGAGCCGGCATCCTCCCGAGCCCTCGTGCCGGGGTGCCACTACTTCAGCCCCGTTATCGTTGGATTACAGGAACCCGACACGATGGTTCTTCAATTGTTCGTACATCGTGCCGCCCGGGAGCCCGAGCCGTAAGGGTCGAATGTCCCGCCGGTCCCGGGCAATCCCGGCGCCGAAACGCAGCTCTGCCGTATCGTTTGGGTCCCAGCGCAAGCATCTCCGAGGCAGCGGTCGAAGCGGCACGATTCTCGACCGCGGCTTGCGCGCCGGAGCAAACGACGGACGCGATGGGCATCGATTTCGTCGAGAAGGGCCTCAAAGCCGTAGTTGACGCGCGCCCCGGCTCAAGCGGCGGCAAGGAGGCGGCGCGGAACCGCGCCCGCCTTGGTAAGCGGTCCGGCGCCGCGGGATAGAATCGGTTCCCAATCGGAGCACCACACGTGACCAAGACCTACCGCAACCTCATCGGCGCCGACTGGAGGGACGCCGCATCGGGCGCCACCTTCACGAGCGTCAGCCCGGCAGATCACGGCGAGGTGATCGGCGAATTCGCTGCCTCCGGCCCTGCCGATGTCGAGGCCGCCGTCAAGGCCGCAGCCCGCGCATTCCCCGCATGGAGCGAGATGCCGGCGCCGAAGCGAGGCGAGATCCTGTTCCGCATCGCTCGCCTGCTGGCCGAGCACAAGGAAGAGCTCTCGCGCCTCATGACGAGGGAGATGGGCAAGGTCCTGCCGGAGGCTCGCGGAGACGTCCAGGAGGCGATCGACGTCGCCTACTACATGGCCGGGGAGGGGCGGCGGCTGTTCGGCCAGACCGTCCCGTCCGAGATGCCCGACAAGTTCGCGATGGCCATCCGCCGCCCCATCGGGGTGGTCGGCATCATCACGCCGTGGAACTTCCCTGTCGCCATCCCCGCCTGGAAGCTGTTTCCGGCACTCATCTGCGGCAACACCGCGGTCATCAAGCCGGCCTCGGACACGCCCGCCTGCCTGGTTCGCTTCGTCCAGCTGCTGGTGGAGGGCGGCCTCCCGGACGGCGTCGTCAACGTGGTCACCGGCTCCGGCGCCGAGGTCGGCATCGCCATCGTCGACCATCCGGACGTCCGGGTTATCTCCTTCACCGGCCACACCGACACCGGCGTCGAGATCTCGACCCGTGCCGCCAGGACGCTCAAGCGAGTGTCGCTGGAGCTCGGCGGCAAGAACCCGATCGTCATCTGGGAGGACGCCGACCTCGACCTGGCCCTGGACAGCGTCGTCTGGTCGGCCTTCGGCACCTCCGGGCAGCGCTGCACGGCGGCATCGCGGCTTGTCGTGCATCGGGCGGTCCACGACGACTTCGTCCATCGGCTCCAGCAGCGGGTGGGTCGGCTCGTCCTCGGCGACGGCCTCGACGAGACCACGGACGTCGGCCCGGTGATCAACGACGCGGCGGTCGAGCGTATCGCGTCCTACGCCGCGATCGGCCGGGATGAGGCCGTTCTCGTCATCGGCGGCCAGCCAGCGCGGGACGGGAAGCTTGCCAAGGGCTCATTCTTCCAGCCGACCATCTTCACCGAGGTGAAGGCCGATGCGCGCATTGCGCAGGAGGAGATCTTCGGGCCGGTGGCGTCGGTCATCCCGGTGGATGACTGGGACGAGACGGTGCGCATCGTCAATTCGGTGAAATACGGCCTCTCGACCTCCCTCTTCACGCGCGACATCAACCTCGCCTTCCGCTCCATCCGCGACTTCGACTCCGGTCTGGGCTACGTGAACCACGGCACCATCGGCGCGGAGGCACACCTGCCGTTCGGCGGAACCAAGGCCACGGGCAACGGTCATCGCGAGGTCGGCCAGGCGGCGCTGGACTTCTTCAGCGAGTGGAAGAGCGTCTACATCGACTACTCGGGCAAGCTGCAGCGCGCCCAGATCGACACGACCTTCATCGACGAGGAGTAGGCGTCCGCGCCGCTCGATGTGTCGAGCGGGATTCACGCGAGGGTGGACTCGGGCGGGATGTTCGCAGTCCGCTTGCCGTGCGTGTCCGGCGATGCGACCATCCCGGTGGCATGCAGCTCCCATTCTTTCCGCTCCACACGGTCGTCTTCCCGCATCTGCCGCTCCCCGTCCATGTCTTCGAGGAGCGCTATCGGGCCATGGCCACCGACCTGATGGCGGAAGGTTCGCCGTTCGCTGGACGTTTCGTCGTGAGCATGATCCTCGACGGTCCAGAGGTCGGTGGGGATGCGGTCACGCGGCCGATCGGCACCATCTGCGAGGTGCGCAGTGCCGAGCGTTTCCCGGACGGGCGGTGGGTGCTCCTGGCCGTCGGTGTCGCCCGCGGCCGGCTCGGGACGATCGACCGCACCGGTCCGTACGCGATCGTCGAGATCGACCCCGTGGACGAGCCGCTGGGTGAGGGAGCGGCCGCCATGCTGGCCCCGGCCCAGCGTGCGCTGGATGGCTACATGGCCACCGTGAAACGATTCGTGGTGCGCACCGCGTCTGTGGGGAACGAATCGCAGGAGACCACTGACGTGGCCGCTTCCCTCGACGAGATGCTGAAGCCGATCCAGCTGCCGGACGATCCGGTGGCAGCAAGCTACGCCATCGGCGGCCTTCTGCAGATCGAGCTGTCGCGCAAGCAGCACCTGCTCGAACTGCCCGACGCCGCCACCCGCCTTCGTGCGGAACTCGAGCTGCTCCGACGGGAGTCGAGCCTGCTTGACGACGGGGCGCTGACCCCGATGCAGTCGGCCGACATCGGCTACAACCCCAACTAGGCCGATGCACCGCCCGAGCCGCGTCTCCATCCTGCTCGCCATGCTCCTCCTCCTGGGAGCATGCTCGGCACCGTCCACCGCGCCACCGGCGGGCGTTTCGGCGAGCGGGGTCGGCGGGACCTTTACCCCTGCACCGTCCCCGTCGGCATCGGCTTCACCATCGGCATCCGTCGAGCCCACCGAGATCCCGTCACCAACCCCATCCGCCGATCCGTCCCGGACGCCTTCGCCCGGGACGACCTACACGGTGAAGCCCGGCGACTCGCTGGGGGCCATCGCCCAGTCCTACGGCACGAGCAGCCAACAGCTCCAGGCCTGGAATGGCGAGCGATACCCGTCGCTCGCCACGAACCCGAACGTGATCGAGCCCGGCTGGACCCTGGTGGTCAGCGGCGATCCGAACGTGACGCCTCGGCCTGCCCCCACTGCGGTGCCGTCCACGCCAAGGCCGACAGCCGCCCCGGCAACGCCGAAGCCCACTGCGCCGCCGTCCAGTGGCTCCGGCTGCACCGCCGGCAATCGCGTGGCGGCGGGTTCGGCCCAGACCTTCCGCACCATCCCGAATGCCGGCCCGGGCGTCGCCCTCACCTTCGACATGGGTGGGCGCATGGATCCGGCGGTCGACATCATGAATTTCCTGGTCGCCAACGGGGTGTGCGCCACGATCTTTGCGACCGGAGTCATGAGCCAGACCGCGCAGGGCAAGCAGGTGATGGCGATCATCAAGGCACATCCCGAGCTGTTCGAGATCGCCAATCACACGATGTACCACTGCGACCTGGTCCGTGGCGGCGGCGGCTCGCCGACCACGGCGCCGTGTGCCGGCGGTCCATTCAGCACCGACCGACTTCGCAAGGAGCTTGCCGACGCGGAGGCAATACTGCGTGCCGGGACCGGCCAGAACCCGCAGCCGTACTGGCGCCCGCCATACGGCTCCATCAGCAACAGCGTGGTCAGCGCGGCGGCATCGGCGGGCTACACGAAGACGTTCATGTGGGACATCGACACGATCGACTGGAAGCCGATCGCCGACGGCGGCCCCAGCGCCGAGCAGATCGCGGCGAAGGTGATCGGCAACTCGGTCAACGGCTCGAACGTGCTCTTCCACCTGGGCGGATACGAGACGCTCGACTCGCTGCGGCTGATCGTTCCCGGGCTGCGCGAGCGTGGCCTCAAGCTCACGAGCCTGTCAGACCTGTTGAACTAGGCCGCTCCTCGTGAGCTGCGCGCGGCGCCATCCGCAAGTCAGCGCGCCGAATGCGTTGGAGTCAGCCGCCGGTCTCAGCCGGCCCGTTTTTCGGGGAGTCTGAGGCTGTGACCGCCTCCGCGAAGATGCGGAGCGCCGCATCGACACTCGCCTCGTCCACGATCAGCGGCGGCGAGAAGCGCAGCGAGGACTCGCCACACTCGAGCGTGAGCAGGCCGCGCCGGAAGGCCGCCTCCTGGACCGCCTCGGCCGCCCCGTGCGAGGCGAACTCGACGCCGAGCATCAGGCCGACGCCTCGGATATCCCGCACGGCAGCCACGTCGGCGGCGACACGCTCCAGGCCGGCACGCAGTCGCGCCCCCATGGCGGCCGCGTTGGCGAGGCCTTCGGACTCGATGATGTCGAGCGTCGCCAGCCCGGCCGCGGCACACACCGGATTGCCCGCGAACGTCGAGCCGTGTGCGCCCGGCGGCCACGTCCAGAGCGAGTCGCGCGCGATGAAGGCACCGATCGGCATGCCCGAGGCGATCCCCTTGGCGGTGGTGATGATGTCCGGCTCGACACCCATCTGCTGGATCGCCCACCACGATCCGGTGCGGCCCATGCCGGATTGGATCTCATCGTCGATGAGGAGGATGCCGTGCTCGTCGCAGATCTCGCGCAGGCCCTGCATGAACGACGTCGGAGCCGGGAAGTAGCCGCCCTCGCCCTGGATCGGCTCGACCACGATGGCCGCCACATCCGAGGGCGAGATCTGTCGCCCGAAGATCGTGTCGCGCAGGTGCGCGAGCTCGGCGGAGCCGTCGCCTCCGGAACCCTCGCGCCAGGCGCGGACGCGCGGAAACGGCGCGTGGTGAACCATCGGGATGAGCGGGCCGAATCCGGCGCGCTGCTTGACCTTCGAGTTCGTGAGTGAGAGGGCGCCCATGGTTCGCCCGTGGAAGCCGCCCTCGAAGGCAATGATCCCGGACCGATGCGTGTGGTATCGGGCCAGCTTGATCGCGCCCTCGACCGCCTCCGTGCCGGAGTTGGTGAGGAAGACGCGTGCCTTCTCCTCGAACGGCGCGATCGCGGCGAGGCGCTCGATGAACTCGGTGTACCGCGGCTCGTAGAAGTCGGTGGCGGCGATATGGATGAGCCGATCCGCCTGTTCCCTGATGGCCGCCACCACCTTCGGGTGGGAGTGCCCGGTCGAGCAGACGGCGATGCCGGCCGCGAAGTCGAGGAAGCGGTTGCCGTCGACATCGGTGACGACCATGCCCGAGCCTGACTCAGCGACGAGAGGGTAGGCTCGGGTGAGGGA